>NZ_JBPQTK010000204.1:0-6410 GCF_051386315.1 Micromonospora sp. URMC 107 | reverse complement strand
CCCGGCCGGTGATCACGACGTGCTGGAAGCCGGGGCGGTTCGCCAGGGTGTCGACGACCTCGTCCACGTCCACCCAGCCCCACTTCATCGGGTAGGTGAACTCGTCGAGCACGTAGAGGCCGTACCGCTCGGCGGCGAGGTCGCGCTGGATCTGCCGCCAGCCCTCCAGGGCGTCGGCGGCGTGGTCGGCCTCGCCGCCGCGCTGGATCCAGGACCAGCCCTCGCCCATCTTGTGCCACGCGACCGGGGCGCCCTGCCCGGTGCGCTCGTGCACCTCGCCGAGGGCGCGGAAGGCGTTCTCCTCCCCCACCCGCCACTTGGCGCTCTTGACGAACTGGAACACCCCGACCGGCAGCCCGGCCGTCCAGGCGCGCAGGGCCAGCCCGAACGCGGCGGTCGACTTCCCCTTCATCTGTCCGGTGTGGACGATCAGCAGCGGCCGGTGGCGCCGTTGCCGGGTGGTCAGCCCGTCGGCGGGCACGTGGGACGGCTTTCCCTGCGGCATCAGGCGACGCTCCTTGTCGATCGGGCACCCGCGCCGGCCCCGTCCGCGCCCGCGCCGTCGGCGGCCTCGTCCGGGGCGCCGGAGGTGCGGGATCGCGGGGCGGGGTGGGTGGCGAGGGTGGTGAGCGGGGCGGTGGCCACCTCGTCGAGCCGGTGGTGGGTGGCGTCCAGTTGGGCGGCGAGGCGGCGGGCCAGGCCCAGGCGGACCGGGCCGGTCTCGCAGTCGACGACGACGCAGGATGCGCCGGTGGCCGCGAGGACGCCCGCCGCGCGGGCCGCCCGGTCGAGCGGGCGCTCGCCGGCGGTGGCCCGGCCGTCGGTGACCACCAGCACCAGGGGTCGGCGGCGGGGATCGCGCAGCCGCTCCACCCGCAGCAGGTCGGCGGCGGCGAGCAGCCCCTCGGCCAGCGGGGTGCGCCCGCCGGTGGGCAGCTCGGCCAGCCGGGTGGAGGCGGCCAGCACCGACGAGGTGGCCGGCAGCAGCAGCTGCGCGGCGGCGCCCCGGAAGGCGACCACCGCGACCTTGTCCCGGCGTTGGTAGGCGTCGGTCAGCAGGGCGAGCACGGCGCCCTTGACGGCGGCCATCCGCGCCCGGGCGCCCATCGAGCCGCTGGCGTCGACGACGAAGAGCACCAGGTTGCCCTCGCGTCCCTCGCGGACCGCCTCCCGCACGTCGTCGGGGCGCAGCCGCAGCGGCCCGCCGACCCGGCCGCGCGCGGCCTGGTGCGGGGCGGCGGCCCGGACGGTCGCCGGCAGGTGCAGCACGCCGGCCCGGCCGGCCGGCACCCGCGCCCCGGTGGTCCGGCCGCGCCCGGTCCGGGCCCGGGAGCGGCGGCCGGGCACCCCGTCGCCGATCCCGGGCGCGGTGAGCAGCCGGGCCTTCAGGCCCTGCCGGGGTACGGCCACGGGTGGCCCGCCGCCGGGCCGGTCGTCCGCCGGGCCGGTCCGGCCGGGGGCGCCGGCGTCGTCCGGGTCCCCGGCGCCCGCCTCGCGCGGGCTGGCCGAGGCGTCGGTCGGACGCCCGGTGTCGTCGCCGGGCCGGTCCGGCCACGTGCCCTCGCCACCGTCCCGGCCGGGGTCGCCGTCGCGCGCCAGGCCCGGCGCGTCCGTGCCGGGCGGCGCGCTGCCGCCGTCGTCCGGGGCGCCGCCCGCCCCGGCCGGGCCACCGCCCGGGTCGTCGGGGCCCCGGCCGCCCGGCCCGCCGCCGTCGGGGCCCGGGTCCGGACCGCCGCCCGGGTCGTCGTCGGGATCGTCGTCGCCGGCCCGGTCCAGGGCCTCGTCGAGGCGCTTGTCGTCGAGTCCGGGCGCGTCGAACGGGTTGCGGCGGCGCCGGTGCGGCAGGGCCAGCCGGGCGGCGACCCGCACGTCCTCCACCGTGACCGCGTCCCGGCCGTGCCAGGCGGCGTGCGCCAGCGCGGTACGGGCGGTGACGATGTCGGCCCGCATGCCGTCCACGTCGAAAGCGGCGCACACCTCGGCGATCTGGCGCAGCGCGGCGTCGGGCAGCAGCACGTGCTCCAGCCGCTGCCGGGCGGCGGCGACCCGGCGGGCGACCTGCGCGTCGGCGTCGGCCCAGCGAGCGGCGAACCCGGCCGGGTCGGCGTCGGCGGCGAGCCGCCGGCGGACCACCTCGACGCGTACGGCCGGGTCGCGGCTGGCCCCGACCTCCACAGTCAGCCCGAACCGGTCCAGCAGCTGCGGGCGCAGCTCCCCCTCCTCCGGGTTCATCGTGCCGACCAGCAGGAACCGGGACGCGTGGCTGACCGAGACGCCCTCGCGCTCCACGTGGCAGCGGCCCATGGCGGCGGCGTCGAGGAGCAGGTCGACCAGGTGGTCGTGGAGCAGGTTGACCTCGTCGACGTAGAGCACCCCGCGGTGGGCGGCGGCGAGCAGGCCCGGCTCGAAGGCGCGCACGCCCTCGCCGAGCGCCTTCTCCAGGTCGAGCGAGCCGACCACCCGGTCCTCGGCCGCGCCGACCGGCAGCTCCACCAGCCGGGCGGGCCGCCGCTCGGCGGGCGGGGCGGCCGGGTGCGGGCCGTCCGGGCAGGACGGGTCGGGGGCGGCGGGGTCGCAGGCGAAGCGGCAGCCGGCCACCCGGTCGACCGGCGGCAGCAGCGCCGCGAGCGCCCGGACGGCGGTCGACTTGGCGGTGCCCTTCTCGCCGCGTACCAGCACCCCGCCGATCGCCGGGGAGACGGCGTTGAGCAGCAGGGCCAGCCGCATGTCGTCCATGCCGAGCACCGCGCTGAACGGGTAGGTGGTCACTGGGCCGCCTCCGTTCGCGACTGCGGGGCTCGCAGGACCGGCTCACTCCTCGCGCTCACTGCCGCTCCTCCAGGTCGCCCTCGCTGGCCAGGTACGTCTCGCGGAGCCGGTCCAGGGTGGCCGGCTCGGGCTCGGCCCACAGGCCGCGGTCGGCCGCCTCCAGCAGCCGCTCGGTGATGCCGCGCAGCGCCCACGGGTTGGACCGCTCCAGGAACTCCCGCGTGGTGTCGTCGAAGACGTACGCGGCGGTCAGGTGCTCGTACATCCAGTCGTCGACGACGCCGGCGGTGGCGTCGTAGCCGAACAGGTAGTCGACGGTGGCCGCCAGCTCGAAGGCGCCCTTGTAGCCGTGCCGGCGCATCGCGGCGATCCACTTCGGGTTGACCACCCGGGCCCGGAACACCCGCCGGGTCTCCTCGCCGAGGGTGCGGGTGCGCACGTCGTGCGGCATCGCCGAGTCCCCCACGTACGCGGCCGGGGCGGCGCCGGTGAGGTGGCGGACCATCGCCACCATCCCGCCGTGGTACTGGAAGTAGTCGTCGGAGTCGACGATGTCGTGCTCGCGGGTGTCCTGGTTCTTCACCGCCACGGCGATCCGGGCGAAGGAGCGTTCCATGTCGGCGCGCGCCTCCCGCCCGTCCAGCCCCCGCCCGTACGCGTAGCCGCCCCAGACGGCGTACACCTCGGCGAGGTCGGCGTCGCTGCGCCAGTTGCGGGCGTCGATCAGTGGCAGCAGCCCGGCCCCGTACGCCCCCGGCTTCGAGCCGAAGACGCGCGCGGTGGCCCGCCGCTCGTCGCCGTGCTCGGCGAGGTCGGCGGCGACGTGCGCGCGCACGAAGTTCTCCTCGGCGGGCTCGTCGAGGGCGGCCACCAGCCGCACCGCGTCGTCGATGAGCGCGACCACGTGCGGGAAGGCGTCGCGGAAGAAGCCGGAGATGCGCACGGTGACGTCGACCCGGGGGCGGCCCAGCTCCGCCGTCGGCACCACCTCGACGCCGGTGACCCGGCGGGACCGGTCGTCCCACGTCGGGCGGCAGCCGAGCAGGGCGAGGACCTCGGCGATGTCGTCGCCCTGGGTGCGCATGGCGCTGGTGCCCCAGACGGTGAGCCCGACCGAGCGGGGGTACTCCCCGGTGTCGGCGAGGTGCCGGGCGAGCAGCGAGTCGGCCAGGGCCACGCCGACGTCCCAGGCGTTGCGGCTGGGGATGGCCTTCGGGTCGACGGAGTAGAAGTTCCGGCCGGTGGGGAGCACGTTGACCAGGCCCCGGGTGGGCGAGCCGGACGGGCCGGGCGGCACGAACCGCCCGTCGAGCGCGCCCACCACCCGGTCGATCTCGTCGGTCGTCCGGTTCAGGCGGGGCACCAGCTCGGTGGCGGCGAAGCGGAGCACCGCGGCGGCGTCGGGTACGGCCCGCCCGGCCACCTCCTCGACCACCGCGTCGACGGCGTCGGCGTCCCAGCCGAGGGTCTCCATGCCGACGACCAGCCGGCGGGCCAGGGCCTCGATCAGGTCGACCGCGTCGGCGGCGGTGACGCCCGGCCCGTCCACGGTCTCGGTCAGCTCCTCGGGCACGGCCAGCCGCTCCCCCGGGGAGGCGAGCAGCGCCTGCTCGTCCAGCCCGTACGCGGCGGCCAGCGCCTGCCGCAGGCCGGGCAGCGCGCGGGCGCCGCCCCAGACCTGCGGGGCGCGCAGCACGGCGAGCACGAGGTTGACCCGGGGCTCGCCGGTGGGCACGCCGGCGAGGACGTGCAGGCCGTCGCGGATCTGCACGTCCTTGACCTCGCACAGGTAGCCGTCGAGGTGCAGCACGAAGTCGTCGAAGTCGTCGGCGTCGGGCATCCGCTCGGTGTGCAGGTCGTGGTGCAGCTCGGCGGCGCGCACGAGGTCCCAGATCTGGGCCCGCACGGTCGGCACCTTGGCCGGGTCGAGGGCCTGCACGGTGGCGTACTCGTCGAGCAGCTGCTCCAGCTTCGCCAGCTCGCCGTACGTCTCGGCGCGGGCCATCGGCGGCACGAGGTGGTCGACGACCACGGCGTGCGCGCGCCGCTTGGCCTGCGTGCCCTCGCCGGGGTCGTTGACGATGAACGGGTAGACCAGCGGCAGGTCGCCGAGGACGGCGTCGGGGGCGCAGTCGGCGGCCAGCCCGAGGCCCTTGCCGGGCAGCCACTCCAGGGTGCCGTGCTTGCCCAGGTGCACCACGGCGTCGGCGCCGAAACCGCCGTCGGCGGCGGGCGCGGCCAGCCAGCGGTACGCGGCCAGGTAGTGGTGGCTGGGCGGCAGGTCCGGGTCGTGGTAGATGGCGATCGGGTTCTCGCCGAAGCCGCGCGGCGGCTGGATCAGCAGCACCACGTTGCCGAAGCGCAGCCCGGCGAGCACGATGTCGCCGCCGTCGGTGTAGAGCCCGCCGGGCGGCTCGCCCCAGTGGGCGAGCATCCGGTCCCGCAGCTCCGCCGGCACCTGCGCGAACCACCGCCGGTACGTCTCCCCCGGCACCCGCGCCTCGGCGGCGCCGAGCTGTTCCGGGGTGAGCCACTCGACGTCGTGGCCACCGGCGGCGATGAGGGCGTGGATGAGCGCGTCGCCGTCGTCGGGCACCGGGGCGTCGCCGAGGTCGTAGCCGGCGTCGGCCAGGGCGGCGAGCAGCCGGACCGCCGAGGCGGGGGTGTCCAGGCCGACGGCGTTGCCGACCCGGGAGTGCTTCGTCGGGTACGAGCTGAGCACGACCGCGAGCCGCTTGTCGGCCTGGGGCACGTGCCGCAGCCGGGCGTGCCGCACGGCGATGCCGGCCACCCGGGCGGCCCGCTCCGGGTCGGCCGCGTACGTGGACAGCCCGTCGGCGTCGATCTTCTTGAACGAGAACGGCACGGTGACGATCCGGCCGTCGAACTCGGGGATCGCCACCTGCATCGCGGCGTCCAGCGGGGACAGCCCGGCGTCGCTGGCGGCCCACTGCTCGCGGGTGCTGGTCAGGCAGAGCGCCTGGATCACCGGCACGTCCAGGGCGGCGAGCGCGCCCACGTCCCAGGCGTCCTCGTCGCCCCCGCCGGAGGCGTCGGCGGCGACCGTGCCGCCGGCGGCGAGCACGGTGACCAGCAGGGCGTCGCAGCGGGCGAAGAGCCCGAGCGGCCCCGCGCCAGCGGTGAGGCCGCGCAGCGAGCCGCAGTAGATGGGCAGCGGGTCGCCGCCGGCCGCGTCGACCGCATCGGCGAGGACGTCGACGAACCCGGTGTTCCCGGCGAGGGCGTGCGCCCGGTAGAAGACGATCCCGACGGTCGGCCGGTCCGGCCGCGCGGGCCGCTCGCCGTGGATGCCGTACGTCGGGGTGGGCGCGGGCGGCTCGAACCCCTCGCCGGTGAGCAGCACCGTGTCGGAGAGGAACCGGGCGAGCTGGGCGAGGTTCTCCGGCCCGCCCTCGACCAGGTAGGCCAGGGCCTGGGTGGCCACCCCGGAGGCCACGGTGGAGGCCGCCATCAGCTCCGCGTCCGGCACGTTCTCGCCGCCGAGCACGACCGTCGGCACGCCGGAGGCCAGCACCGCGGCCAGCCCGTCCGGCCACGCCTGCCGGCCGCCGAGCAGGCGTACGACGGCGAGGTCGACGCCGTCGAGCAGCGCGGGCACGGCGTCGGCGGCGACCCGGGTG
>NZ_JBPQTK010000203.1:0-6545 GCF_051386315.1 Micromonospora sp. URMC 107 | reverse complement strand
GGGCGGGGGCGGTCAGCGGACGGCGGGGGTGATCTCCAGGGTGGCGGTGGTCGTGTCGAGGGTGGCCTCGGTGCCCACCGGGACGGTGAGCTGGCCGGGGCCGTGACCGATCGGGAGGCCGCCGAGGACGGGGACGCCGAGGTCACCGAGGCGCTCGGCGAGCACGTCGGCGACGCCGACCGACCACCCGTCCACGCAGCCGGTGAACTGGCCCACCGCCACCCCGGCCAGCCCGTCCAGTGACCCGGCGCGGCGGAGCTGGGTGAGCATCCGGTCCACCTTGTAGGGCGGCTCCTGCACGTCCTCGACGAGCAGGACCGCGCCGGTCAGGTCCGGCATGTCCGGGGTGCCCAGGGACGCCGCGATCAGGCAGAGGTTGCCGCCCAGCAGCGGCCCGGTGGCCCGGCCGGGCACGCGTACCCCGAAGGTCTCCTCCTCGGCGACGGCGGTCACCGTGACCGGTTCGGTGGTCATCAGGGCGGCGTGCAGCGACTCGGCCGAGCGCAGCGGCGTGCGCTCGTCCGACCAGGCCGCCCCCGGGCCGTGCACGCCGGCCAGCCGGGCGCCCCGCCAGAGCGCGAACTGCAGCGCCGTGATGTCGGAGAAGCCGGCGACGACCTTCGGGTCCCGGCGTACGGCGGCCATGTCGATCGCGTCGACGATCCGCTGCGCGCCGTAGCCGCCCCGGGTGCAGATCACCCCGCGCACCTCGGGGTCGGCGAACGCCGTGTTCAGGTCGGCGGCGCGCAGTTCGTCCGCGCCGGCGAGGTAGCCCTGCCGGGCGTACGCGTTCGGGGCCAGCACCGGCCGCAGGCCCCAGCCGGTGAGCAGCTCGATGCCCCGGGCCACCCGTTCCGGCCGGGTCGGCCCGGAGGGCGACACCAGCATCACCGTGTCGCCGGGGCGCAGCACCGGCGGTCGTACGGCGGGGGCGGGAGTCGGGCGGGCGTGGTCGGGCACAGCGGCAGAGCCTAGTCGCGACGCCTCACCGGTCCACGTACCGGCCGGCCCGGTCCGCCGAGGGTGGGACGCGCGCCGACCCTGCCGCGTCGGCCGGTCGGTGGCGGGGCGCCGCCGCGCCGGCGGAGGCGTTCCGGGGTCCGTCCGGGCCACCGGCTAGCCTCGACGTCGTGGCTACCGCGTTGGTGATCGAGAACGACCCGACCGACGACGTCCGCCGGCTGGGGGAGTGGCTGAC
Source organism: Micromonospora sp. URMC 107 (assembly GCF_051386315.1). NCBI lineage: Bacteria > Bacillati > Actinomycetota > Actinomycetes > Micromonosporales > Micromonosporaceae > Micromonospora > Micromonospora sp. URMC 107. The sequence continues at coordinate 5,347 of NZ_JBPQTK010000203.1, read as the reverse complement.
CGAGGCCGGCCTCGACCTGTGGGTCGTCCGCGCCCACGCCGGTGACGAGATCCCCGTCGACCTGACGGGATACTCCGCGCTGGTGGTGCTCGGGGGCGCGCTGCCGCCGTACCCGCTGCCGGACGGGTCGCCGGCGGCGCCCTGGCTGCCGGCGCTGGAGGGGCTGCTGCGCAAGGCCGTCCGGCACCGGGTGCCGACCCTCGGCATCTGCCTCGGCGCGCAGCTGCTGGCCACCGCGCACGCCGGTCAGGTCGAGCGCAGCGCCGCCGGGCCGGAGGTCGGCCCCTGCGTGGTCGGCAAGCGGGACGCCGCCGACACCGACCCGCTCTTCCGCTACGTCCCGCTGATCCCCGACGTGTTCCAGTGGCACGTCGACGAGATCACCGAGCTGCCCCGGGGCGCCACCCTGCTGGCGGCCTCCACCCGCTACCCCCACCAGGCGTTCCGCCTCGGCGACCGGGCCTGGGGGTTGCAGTTCCACATCGAGTGCGACACCGCCATGATCGCCGACTGGGCCGCCGACTCGACGCTGCTGGCCGAGCTGGGCTACGACCCCGACCTGGTGGTGGCGGCCTGCCACGAGGTGATGGTCGACGTCGAGGAGGTCTGGCAGCCGTTCGCCGCCCGGTTCGCCGCGCTGGCCCTGGGCGAGCTGGACGACGCCGCGCCCCGCCGTAGTCTGCCCCTGCTCGGGCAGTGATGAGCCGGCCGGTCAGGGCCGCGGGACGGCTCGCCCGCTACGGCTTCGGCACCGACGGCGGTGCCGGCGCGACCCGCGCCGCCGACCTGCTCGGCCCGGACGGGCTCCGGCTGTGGCGACCGGACGTGCAGGAGCCCACCGACGACCGCGCGGCGGAGCTGCTCGCCGGGCTCTCCCGGGCCGCCGATCCGGACCTGGCGCTGCGCCAGCTGCACCGCATCGTCGAGGCCGAGCGCCGTGCCGCGGCGAGCGGCACCGGCCCCGCCACGGGCCGCCGCACGGCCGCCAGGGGAGAGGCCCGCCCCGGGAGGCCGGTCGAGGCCGAGCGCCGCACCGCCCCGGAGCAGGCGCCGTCGGAGCTGCTGGCGGCGCTCGCCGACGACCCCGGCCTGCGCCGCCGGCTGATCGCCGTCCTCGGTGCCTCCTCCGCGCTCGGCGACCACCTGGTCGCCAACCCCGACCAGTGGCCGGCCCTGCGCACCGCCCCGGACGGGCTGGCGCCGACCGCCGAGGGACGGCTCGACCTGTCCGGCGACGGGCAGCCGGTGGCGGTGCTGCGAAAGGCGTACCGGCTGGCGCTGCTGCGGATCGCGGCGGCCGACCTGACCGGCGGCCGGGGCCTGGAGCAGACCATGGCCGCGCTCTCCGCGCTGGCCGACGCGACCCTGGCGGCGGCGTACGAGATCGCGGTCGGCGAGCTGCCGGCGGGCACCCCCCGCCCCCGGCTCGCCGTCGTGGCGATGGGCAAGTGCGGCGGCGACGAGCTGAACTACGTCTCCGACGTCGACGTGATCTTCGTGGCCGCCGAGGACGACGACCTCGCCGCGGCCACCACGGTCGCCACCCGGCTGATCCACGTCTGCGGGCTGGTCGCCTGGCCGGTCGACGCCGCCCTGCGCCCGGAGGGCAACCGGGGACCGCTGGTGCGGACGCTGGCCAGCCACCTCGCCTACTACCGGCGCTGGGCGCGCACCTGGGAGTTCCAGGCGCTGCTCAAGGCGCGGCCGGCGGCCGGCGACCTGGCGCTGGGGCGGGAGTGGATCGACCAGCTCGCCCCGCTGGTGTGGCGCGCCGCCGAGCGGCCCGAGGCGGTCGAGGACGTCCGCGCCATGCGGCGCAGGATCATCGACAACATCCCGCCGAAGGAGCTGGAGCGCGAGATCAAGCGCGGCTCGGGCGGGCTGCGCGACATCGAGTTCGCCGTGCAGCTGCTGCAACTGGTGCACGGCCGGGGCGACGAGTCGCTGCGGGTGCCCGGCACCCTCCCGGCGCTGCGCGCGCTGGTCGCCGGCGGCTACGTCGGCCGGGCCGACGGCGAGGCACTGCTGCGCGGCTACCGCTTCCTGCGCGGCGTCGAGCACCGCCTCCAGCTCCAGGGGCTGCGCCGCACCCACACCGTGCCGACCGAGCCGGCCGCGCTGCGCTGGCTGGCCGCCGCGCTGGGCCACACCGCCACGCCGGGCCGCAGCGCCGTCGAGGAGTTCCGCGCCGAGTGGGTCACCCACGCCACCGAGGTACGCCGCCTGCACGCCAAGCTGCTCTACCGGCCGCTGCTGGAGTCGGTGGCCCGGGTGCCGGCCGACGGGCTGCGGCTGACCCCCGAGGCGGCCCGGCACCGGCTGGAGATCCTCGGCTTCGCCGACCCCGCCGGGGCGCTGCGCCACCTCCAGGCCCTCACCGGCGGGGTGAGCCGCACCGCCGCCATCCAGCGCACGCTGCTGCCGGTGCTGCTCAGCGAGTTCGCCGACGCCCCCGAGCCGGACCGCGGCCTGCTCAACTACCGGCAGGTCTCCGACAAGCTCGGCAGCACGCCCTGGTATTTGCGCCTGCTGCGCGACTCCGGGCCGGTGGCCCGCCGGCTGGCCCGGGTGCTCTCCTCCTCCCGGTACGCGGCCGACCTGCTCGCCCGCGAGCCGGAGGCGCTGCGACTGCTGGCCGAGGAGAGCGAGCTGACCCCCCGGCCCAGTGCGGTCCTCTGCGAGGGCTTCGCCGCCGCCGCGGCCCGGCACGCCGACCCGGTCGAGGCCACCCGGGCGATCCGCGCGCTGCGCCGCCGGGAACTGGTCCGGATCGCCTGCGCCGACCTGCTGAGCCGGGCCGGCTCGCTGGCCCCGTCGCCGCCCCGGCCCGACGGCGGGCGGGCGGCGTTGGGCCTGGCCGACGTGACCGCCGTCGGCACCGCCCTGGCGGACGTCACCGACGCCACCCTGGCCGCCGCGCTGCGGGCCGCCCGCGCGGCCCAGCCGCCCGTGCCGGGGCTGCGCTTCGCCGTGATCGGCATGGGCCGCCTCGGCGGCTACGAGTCGAACTACCTCTCCGACGCCGACGTGCTCTTCGTCTACGACGCGCCGGCCGGCGCGGGCGACGGCGCGGCCGGCGCCGCCGCGCGCGCGATCGCCGAGGAGCTGCGCCGGCTGCTCGGCGTGCCCGCGCCCGACCCGCCCCTCGGCGTCGACGCCGACCTGCGCCCGGAGGGCCGGCAGGGCCCGCTGGTGCGCAGCCTCGCCGCGTACGCGCAGTACTACGCCCGCTGGTCGAAGGTGTGGGAGGCGCAGGCGCTGCTGCGCGCCCGGTTCGTCTGCGGCGACGCCGACCTCGGCGCCGAGTTCGAGGCGATGGTCGACCCGGTGCGCTACCCGGCGGACGGGCTGACCCGCGAGCAGGTGGTCGAGATCCGCCGGATCAAGGCGCGGGTGGAGCACGAGCGGCTGCCCCGGGGCGCCGACCCGGCCACCCACACCAAGCTCGGCCGGGGTGGCCTCGCCGACGTCGAGTGGGCGGTGCAGCTGCTCCAGCTCCAACACGCCGGGACGGTCCCGGCGCTGCGCGGCACACGTACGCTCGACGCCCTCGCGGCGGCCCGGGACGCGGGCCTGGTCGACGCGACGGACGCCGTGGAGATGGCGGCCGGCTGGACGCTGGCCGCGCAGGTCCGCAACGCGCTCATGCTGGTCCGCGGCCGGGCGGGCGACCAGCTGCCCCGGCACGGCGTCGAGCTGGCCGGGGTGGTCCGGCTGCTCGGCCGGGACGATCCCGGCGAGTTCCTCGACGAGTACCTGCGCACCGGCCGCCGCTCCCGGGCGGCGATGGAACGGGTCCTCGACGCCTGAGCCGGCCGGGTGCGCCGGCGGGCGGCCCGGCAGGCGCTCGGCCCACCGGTGCCGCCGGGCCTCGGGCCGGGGCCTGCCGCCGGCGCGGGCCTCAGCGGCGGCGGTGGACCAGCACCACGTGGTCGACCAGCTCGCCGGTCTCGCCGTTCGGGCCGGTGGCCCGCCGGCGCGGGGCGTCGAGCCGCTCGGCGTCCCAGCGGTCGGGGTCGAGGTCGAGCGCGGCCAGGGTCTCCTGGGGAGTGGAGAAGCGCGCGTGCGCGTGGTCGTGCCGTCCCCACGGGGGGACCTCGCCGTGCTCGACGACGAGCAGCCGGCCGCCGGGGGCCACGGCCCGGGCCGCCGACCGCAGCAGTTCCGCCCGGGGAAACTCCAGCGGCGACTGGAGGAACTGCGCGGAGACCAGGTCGAACTCGCCCGGCGGGAACGTCCGGGTGAGGTCGTGCCGGCGGAACTCGATGCGGGACGCCACCCCGGCGGCGGTCGCCTCCTCGGCCGCCCGGGCGAGGGCGGTCTCGGAGACGTCGACGGCGGTCACCCGCCAGCCCCGCCCGGCCAGCCAGATCGCGTCGCCGCCCTCACCGCAGCCGAGGTCCAGCACGCTGCCGGCCGGCAGTGAGCCGGCGACGTCGACCAGGATCGGGTTCGCCCGGCCGCTCCAGACCCGCTCGTGCCGCCCGTAGTGCTCCTCCCAGAACCGTGCGGTCTCCTCGTCCACGTCCGGGTGGTGCCCGCCGTCGGGTGCGGTGGCCGCCATGGTGCCGTCGTGCCGGTGCTGCCCGGCCGTCGCGTCGTGGTGCACGTCTCGTCCTCCTGGTGCGCTGCCTGCGTGCCCTGCCGCGTCGATCGTGCGCGCATCCGACGGGGGGAGCAAGTAACGTTGCCGGATCGGCAAAAGGCGGGCCGCCCGGGCCCGGTGCCGCAGGTGGACGACCGGTCAGCTGCCGAGCCGGTACTGCCCGGCGCGCGGCACGCTCACCGCCGTCCAGCCGCCGGCGGCGGCGACCGTGGCCCCGCCCGAGGCCGTCAGCCAGCGGCTGTGCCGCACCCGGACCGGCACGGTGCCGGCGGCCGGCGCCCGGAACGTCACCGAGGCGCCGTCGTGCGCGACCAGTTCGGCCGGCGCGCCGACGATCGGGGCCGGGTCGGCCACCGCCCAGACCCGCCAGTGCGGGCCGGACCAGACGGGCGTCAGGTACGGCAGCCCGCCCGCGACCAGCTCGGCCTCGGCCCGCCCCACCCAGGACAGCGGGGCGTCCGGCACCGCGACGAACTGCACCGCGTTGTCGGTGAGCCAGTCCCGGTAGCTCGCGGCGGTCAGCGGCACCCCGGTGCCGGCCGCCCCCGGCACGGTGGTGAAGAAGAGTGGGTTGCGGTCGATGTCGGCCTGTCGCAGCCAGCCCCGGGCCAGCGGCACCTCGCCCAGCCTCGCCGCCTCCCAGTAGTTGCGGGTCGGCGGGACCTCCACCCGGCCGGTGAGTCGCTGCCCGCCGAGGAACGCCCGCAGCGGCGCGAAGTAGGCGGCCCGGGCGGTCGGGTC
>NZ_JBPQTK010000202.1:0-6687 GCF_051386315.1 Micromonospora sp. URMC 107 | reverse complement strand
GCCCAGACCGTGCAGGTCTCGGCCTACCCCGACCACTACGCCCAGTGGGAACAGCAGGCCGCCGACCTCGTCGCCGAACACTGGAACAACTGACACACGACCACCACCGACTTTCCACCACAAGGGGGATCGCTGGCCGGCACCCGAACCCGGGGTGCCGGCCAGCGGCACATCCACCACTCGGCCGGCGCCGGGCGCGCCCGGTGGTGGACGCCCCGTCGTCGTCGATCAGCACGGACAGAGCGCCGGCACCGGCTGAACATGGATTCGGCTCCGTCCGCCCGGACATGGACCGGCCCCCGTCCGGTGGTGCGGGGACGGGGGCCGGTTCGCCATGTGCGGGCGGTCAGGTGGCGCTGATGGTGCCCGTCATCAGCAGGGCGAGCACCAGGGTGCCGAGGGCGACCCGGTAGAGCACGAAGACGTACAGGGTGTGGTGGGCGACGTAGCGCAACAGCCAGGCGATGGCCGCGTACCCGACGCCGAAGGCGATGACGGTGGCGACGATCATCTGGGCCATGCTCGGCACCGACGTGCCGGGGGCCGCCGGCTCGAAGACGTCACCGACGCTGAAGATCCCGGACATCACCACCGCCGGGATGGCCAGCAGGAACGAGTAGCGCGCCGCCGCCTCCCGGGTGAGGTTGAGCAGCAGACCAGCGGTGAGCGTGCCGCCGGAGCGGGACACGCCGGGAATCAGCGCCATGGCCTGGGCGAAACCCATCACCACGCCGTCGCGCATCCGGAAGTTCTGCAGGGTGCGGCTCTGCCGGCCCCAGTACTCGGCGAACGCCAGCACGAACGCGAACACGATCAGGGTGGTGGCCACCAGCCACAGGTTCCGGCCGGCGGTGCGGATCTGGTCCTTGAACAGGAAACCGAACAGCCCGATCGGGATCGAGCCGACGATGACGTACCAGCCCATCCGGTAGTCGAGGCTGGAGCGCACCGACTTGTCCCTGATGCCGACCAGCCACGTACGGGTGATGCGCCAGATGTCCTTGGCGAAGTAGATCAGCACCGCCGCCTCGGTGCCCAACTGGGTGACCGCGGTGAACGACGCCCCGGCGTCCCGGTCGAAGAAGATCGCCGAGGTGATCCGCAGGTGACCGGACGAGCTGACCGGAAGGAACTCGGTGAGTCCCTGGACGATGCCCAGGACGATGGCCTCGATCCAGGTCACTCGCCGACTCCCGAGAGGTCCAGCGCCTCGGCGACGGTACGCAGGGTCTGTACGCCGCTGTCCCGGTCGGCGGCGAACAGGCTCACGGAGAGGGTGGTGACGCCGGCGGCGGCGTACTCCCGCATCCGCTCGGCGATGCGCTCCTTCGGGCCCAGCAGCGAGGTGCGGTCGATGAACTCCATCGGCACCGCGGCGGCCGCGTCGCGCTGCCGCTTGGCCAGGTAGAGATCCTGCACCTCGCGGGCGGCGTCGCCGTAGCCCATCCGGGTGGCCAGCTGGTTGTAGAAGTTCTGCTGGCGGCTGCCCATGCCGCCGACGTAGAGGGCCGCGTACCAGCGGACCAGCTCGGCGCAGGTGGCGATGTCGTCGCCGACGACCACGGGCACCGACGGGACCACGTCGAAGCCGGCCAGTTCCTTGCCGGCCTTCGCCCGCCCCGCGCGAACCGACGCGAGCTGCTCCTCGGCGAACTCGGGAGCGAAGAAGACGGCCAGCCAGCCGTCGGCGATCTCGCCGGCCAGCTCCAGGTTCTTCGGACCCACCGCGGCGAGGTAGATCGGTATGTGCTCGCGCGGCGGGTGGAAGCCCAGCTTCAGCGCCTTGCCCGGGCCGTCGGGCAGCGGCAGCGTGTAGAACTCGCCGTCGTACGCGACGGCCTTGCGGGCGACTGCCAGCTTCACGATGTCCACGAACTCGCGGGTGCGGGCCAGCGGCTTGCCGAACCGTACGCCGTGCCAGCCCTCGGAGACCTGCGGGCCGGACACGCCGAGGCCCAGCCGGAACCGGCCGCCGGAGAGGGCGTCGATCGTCGCCGCGGTCATCGCGGTCATCGCCGGGGTGCGGGCGGGGATCTGCATCACCGCGCTGCCCAGGTCGATCCGTTCCGTCTGCCCGGCCATCCAGGCGAGCATGCTCGGCGAGTCGGAGCCGTAGGCCTCCGCCGCCCACACCACCGAGTAGCCGAGCCGGTCCGCCTCCTGGGCGAAGGCCAGGTGATCGGCCGGCGTGCTCCACGCTGTCTGGTATCCGAGGCTGAGCCCGAGTCGCACTTAGGTCCTCCCCCATCCGCACCACAGGTCGCATCAGGTTACGCAATGCCGGAGGACGTCCCGTCCACCGGTCACCACAACCCGGGCGGGCCCGGACGGTCGGAAACGCGACGCGCCCGGCACACTTGACGGGAGCGAGGATATCGGCGGGCCCCCGTTCGAAATAAGGTTCATTCATGCAACAGCGACCGCTCGGCCGAAGCGGGCTGGCGGTTTCGCGGCTCGCGCTCGGCACCATGACGTGGGGCCGGGACACCGACGCCGACGATGCGGCCGCCCAGCTGAAGAGTTACCTCGACGCGGGCGGCAACCTGATCGACACCGCCGACGTCTACGGCGACGGCGACGCCGAGTCGGTGATCGGGTCGCTGCTGGGCTCCCTGGTGCCGCGCGAGGAGCTGCTGATCGCCACCAAGGCGGGGCTGCGGCCGGGCAGCGGCCGGCGTCGGGACGGTTCGCGGGGGCACCTGCTACGCACCCTGGACGCCTCGCTGCACCGGCTCGGCACGGACCACGTCGACCTGTTCCAGCTGCACGGGTACGACCCCGACACCCCGCTGGAGGAGACGCTCGCGGCCCTCGACCACGCGGTGGCCAGCGGCCGGGTCCGCTACGTCGGGGTGTCGAACTTCGCCGGCTGGCAGACCGCGCGGGCGGCCGCCTGGCAGACCGCCTGGCCGGGGCGCGCCCCGGTGGTGGCGGCGCAGGTGGAGTACTCGCTGCTGGAGCGGGGCGTGGAGCGGGAGGTGCTCCCCGCCTGCGAGGCCCTCGGGCTGGGGGTGCTGCCCTGGTCGCCGCTGGGGCGCGGGGTGCTCACCGGCAAGTACCGGCACGGCCGGCCCGCCGACTCGCGGGCCGCCTCGCCGCACTTCGAGCGGTTCGTCGCCACCTACCTGGAGCCGCGCTGCTCCAGCATCGTGGAGGCGGTCGCCATCGCCGCGGGCGGGCTGGGTGTCTCCCCGACGGAGGTGGCGCTGGCCTGGATCCGCGACCGGCCCGGGGTGGTCGCCCCGATCCTCGGCGCACGGACGGTCGGGCAGCTGCTCGGCGCGCTCCAGGTCGAGCGGATGACCCTGCCGGAGGAGATCGTCACCGCGCTGGACGACGTCTCGGCCGTGCCGGTGGGCTACCCCGAGCGCGACGGCTGACCCCTCGCACCGCGCCGGGGGCGACCGCCCGGTCAGGCCGTGGGGCGCTGGCCGGGGAGGCCGCGTACGGCGGCGAGGAAGCGGGACTGGTCGTCGCGGGTGGCCGGGTTGACGATCCGAATCCAGGATCCGTCGTCGAACACGATGGTGGACGGGAACTGCATGAGGCGGGCCGCGCCGGCGTCGGAGTCGATCCGCGCGATGCGCCGCCGCGGCACGCTCCAGAGCACCTGGGGGCGCCGCCGGTCCTCTCGGTCGGGGTCGGGGCGGCGGCCCATCCGCAGCAGGTGCAGGTGGGTGTCGGTGACCGCCAGCGGGGTGCCGGTGTAGCGCTCCAGGAAGAGCAGCAGGCTGCCGGCGAGGGTGGCCAGGTCGCCGCTGAAGACGTACCGCCGCCGGTAGGCGATCTCGGCGAGCTGGTCGGCCAGCGGCCGGTAGCGGCTGAGCCGGAACAGCGCCCGGAACGCCTCCTGCTCCTCGGTGAGCGGCAGCGGTTCCCGGGGCGCAGCGCCCGGCGCGGGCTCCGCCTCGGCCGCCTCCGGCGTGCCCGCGGCGAGCACGGCGGCCTTGCCGGGCAGCAGCAGGACGCCCGCGGCGATCCGTACGGGCGTCAGCACGGCGTCCACCCAGGCGACCGGGTTGACGATGTTGAGCAGCCCGAACAGCGCGCGCGGGTCGAGCGCCTCGGCCAGTTCCGCGTTCACCCGGTCGGCGAGCTGGCTGCCGGCCCGGTGGTTCTCCGGGGCCCGTACCGGCGCCAGGCCGACGTAGCGGATCTCCTCACCCGGCAGCAGGGGCGCGACCAGGGCGCGCTCGGGCTCGTCGGTGGTGCGGAACTCGTCGCGCAGCTCGCGGGCCTTGTCCCGGGCGGTCCGCGCACCACCCAGCACCGCGTCGGTCAGCCGGCCCAGCCGACTGCGCCCCTCGGACACGCCCCACCCCCTCGATCGGCCGTCACCTGCCGGCCGGCTGCTCCGCCGGCGGCTGTCCGAAGACATTCTGGTCGATCCACTCGGCGCCGCCCTGCACCGCCGCGTCGACCTTGTCGCCGACCTGGTCCATGCCGGGCACCGACAGGCCCGAGACCATCGCGACCGTGCCCCAGGTGGCGCCGTGCACGACGGAGTTCGGGATGTTCCACGGCAGGTTGGTGGCCCAGTCCCGGCCGATCATCCGCGCGCCGTCGGCCATGCCGTGCGCCCGCAGCGCCCCGAGTCGTTCGAACGTGCTCATGTCGAAGGGCGTGCCGGACTTGCCGAGCTTCCAGCTGCCCTTCGCCGGGTCCATGAACCTGTGGAACCACTTGTCGGCGTCGCCGGCGGCCCGGCGCCTGTCGGCGTACTTCTGGCCGGCGCGCAGCGCCTTCTGCTTGTCGACCAGCTTGTCCAGGTGGTTGCGCAGCTTGCGCAGGTGGAACAGGACCCGTTGCAGCAGCCGGATGACCTTCTGCAGGTGCGCCGCCAGCGGCCGGATGATCTTCAGCATCCGGGCGAGCGCGATCATGCCCCGGGTGACCCCCAGCGCCACCCCGGCCGCCCAGGACGCCCCGGCGGTGAACGGGGCCATCAGCAGCGCGGTGACGAGTGTCACCAGCAGGAAGTTCACGAACTCCACGCAGATGTCGACCAGGACGTCGTGCACGGTCTGCAGCGCGTCGGCGACCCCGCGCAGGTACTCGGCGGTGGCGGTGAACTGCTCGGCGACGTCCAGCAGCTGCTGCTCGACCTCGGCCATCCGCCGCCCGTACGCCTCGCCGGACGGGGAGCGCCAGCCGGCCTGTTCGGCCTCGCGTACGCCGCGGTGGGTCATCGCCACCTCGCGCACCTGCGCGGCCAGCGCGTCCCACTCGGTGGCCTTGGCGCGCAGCGCGGCCGGTTCGCCGTCGACGAGGTCGACGAGCTGGATCAGCGGCCAGGCGAGGGTACGGCAGACGCTGTCGACCACCTTGTCCACGCCGGACAGCGCGTTGTCGATGCCGTTCCAGAGCTCGACGGCGGTGCCCGCGGGGCCGCTCACCGGGGCAGCCCCGTGCCGATGGCGCGGAAGGAGGCGTCGATGTCCTGCTCGTTGCGCTCGTAGGCCTCGGCCGTCCCGCCCAGCGCGCCGCCGACCCGCTCGAACGCGTCGTGGCCGGAGCGGAACAGCTCCATCCCGCCGGTGACCTGCTCGGCGTACTTCTCGCGGAGCATGTCGCTGACGAACGGCAGGTGCCCGAAGGCCCCGTCCGGAATCTCCCCGGCGGACGTGATCCGGCTCTCCAGCGCGGTCAGCGAGGTGGCCACCCGCTTCGCCGCCGCCTCGAGCCGACGTACCGCCTGCACGTCGACGTCGATGTCAGGCACGCCGTTCCTCCCCCACTCGCCCGGCGGGACGACGATACGATCATGCCGCCGACGGGCGCCACCCCGGCCGGCACCGTGCACGGGAGGTTCTCAATGTCTGACCCGCTGTCCGCGTTCGACGCCCTCGCTGGACGGCTCGCCGACATCGAACGCCGCTTCGCCGGGCTCAGGGACGACCTGGACGAGCTGAGCGCCACCGCCACCGACGACAGCGGTCTGGTGTCCGCGACCGTCGACGCCACGGGCGGGCTCACCGACCTGAGCCTCGCGCCGACCGCGCTGCGCGTGGGCACGGAGGACCTCGCGGCGATGGTGCTTGAGACGTACCGGCGGGCCCGCGCGGCGGCGACCGAGCAGCTCAACGAGCGCACCGAGGGGCTCGACGCGACGCTCGGCGCGGGCCTGGACGGGATCTTCGGCACCCCCGGCGACTTCGCCTCGCTGGGCCGCCTGGAGGAGGCCATGGGACGGTTGGGGCGGCTCGACGGCCGCCTCCCGGGGCCGCCGGCATGACGTCGCCGGGCTGGCCCGAGATCGTCGCCCGGCTGCACGACACGCTGTCGCGCTGCGACCGCGACACCGACCTGGAACTCGCCGCCGGTCCCCGCCGGCTGCACCTGATGGTGCGCCGGGACACCGTCCGCGGGGTCTGCCCGCCCTACGACGAGCGCGGCCTGGCCGAACTCGGCTGGCAGGCGCCGCGCGGGGCCGGCGGCTGGTGGTACGAGACGCCGCGCACCGCCGAGGGCCTGCGCTGGTGGAGCGGCTTCGCGACGCGGACCGCCGCCACGGTGCTGACCACGGAGCCCGGCGCGTTGTCCTGCCAGGTCCTCCCGCCCACCGGGCCGCGGGTACGGCCGGAGCCGACCGTGCCGCCGGTGCCCCGCGTGCCGGCCGGGGAGTCCGCCGGCGGGGCCGGCCCGGTGCGGGCGCCCGCCCCGCCTCCTCCGGGCGGCCGGTCGGGC
>NZ_JBPQTK010000201.1:0-6784 GCF_051386315.1 Micromonospora sp. URMC 107 | reverse complement strand
GCCTTGACGTTGCCGACCTGCTCGTCGGAGAGTTCGATGCGCGACTGCGCGCCCTGCACACCATGCGGCACCAGCTTGCCCATGTCCGGCTTGTCGGCCTGCACCGCCACCGCCACCGCCGTCGCGTCCACGCTCGGGGTGTGGGTGGTGTCGGTCATCGGGCCGGCGGCCACACCACCGGCGAACGCCAGACCGGCGATACCAAGAACGCTGTTACGCAGGATCGTGTTCATCATAGGTGCTCCATTCGGGGGTCGGCACCCACACCGAAAAGGGGGGATCCGGCTGTGTGGGTGCAAGCACCGTCCGGCGCTCATGAGGCTCAGGGGGAGTTCTCCGGCGTCTCGCCGAAGGAAAGATCAGGTCGGCCGGGTCGGCCGGGGATCAGATCGGCCGAGTCGGCCGGGAGGATCGGGCTGTTCGCGGGGGCGGGGGGTTGCCCTCACGTCGGCCGGACCATGTGTAACGACCGCCGGCCCCGCCATCATTCCGGGGCCCCACCATCCGCGGGGCGGTGCGGTCTTGCTCGGTCGTCCGCAGGGTGTAACGACCCCACCCCGGCCACGATTCCGCCCCCACGATGCCCCCGGTCACACCCCGAAACCGGACACCGGCCCCGATCGGGGACCCGATGACGCCGCCCGCCCATGCCGCACCGGACAGCCATGACGCAACCGGACACCGGGCACCTCGGGTCCGCCGGGTGGACGGTCGGGATCTTGGTACGAAAGGGGCCTTGGCGGGGCGGTTTCGTCCCAAGATCCGAGGGTCGAGTGTGAGGCAGGGGCGGCGAGCGGGCACTCATGATCGGTTGACGCTCCGCCGGGCTCCGCGCTGCCCTCCGCCCGGGCCGACATCAACGGATCATGGGGACACCGACCGTGAACCAACCGACCGTGAGCAGCCCAGGACGGCGAGCGGGCACCGACGGGGTGTGGCCCGCCGTGCCCGGCGCAGGGATCAAGCCTGACCGCCCGGAGCCGGGTACGGCGGGCCACACCCCCACCACGACGGACCCGCAACCGACCCGACCCCGCGCACGGACGGCGGGCCCCGCCGACAGCCCTCAGCCAGCCGTCGGGCGCGATCCCGCCCCGCCGTGGTGCCCTCGGGACTAGCCTCGACAGGAGGGCCGGGCGCGACGCCTGCGGAGGTGATTCGGATGACCGCAGCCACCGACGCGGCGGTGCTGGTCGGTCTCGGCGCGGAGCGCAACCTGCCGGTGGTCAGGCTGGCCGCCCAGGAGGCAGCCGCGCACGGCCGTCCGCTGTGCCTGCTGCACGCGTTCAACTGGACGGCCGCCCTGGAGGCCCCGTCGATCGCGGAGGCGCGCGCCGACGCCGAGAGGTTGATCTTCCGGGCCACGGAGATCGCCAACGAGGTCGAGCCGGCGCTGCCGGTCAGCGGCGAGATCGTCGAGGGCGCCCTCGTACCCACCCTGGTCCGCCGGTCGGAGTTGGCGTTCCTGCTCGCCGTCGGGGACGGCGGCATGGCGACCAGCGGCGACTGCGTGTCGGTCGACGCGCCCGCGGTGCAGCTCGCCGCCCGGGCCGGCTGCCCGGTGCTGGTGGCCCGCCGGGAGCCGCCGCCGCAGGGGCCGGTGCTGGTCGGGGTGGACGGCTCCGACAGCTCGCAGGCCGCGCTGGAGTGGGCGTTCGAGTGCGCGGCCGGGCGGGAGGCGCGGCTGCTGGCGGTCCGCGTCGTCGAGCCGGAGAAGGCCGCCGAGGATCCCGAACTGCTCGCCGGGATGGTGGCGCGGTCGGCGCACCGGTTCCCGTCGGTGGCCACGGAGTGCCACACGATCCGCGGCGACCCCGGAACCGTCCTGGTGGAGCAGTCCCGCTCGGCGCAGGTGGTGCTGGTCGCCGCCCGGGGCGACGAGCCGTGGCGGGGCATGCTCGGCGCGGTGAGCCAGACGCTGCTCTACCACTCCCCCGCGCCGCTGATCGTGGTGCGGGGGCTGACGGCCGTTCCGCTCGACGGGCGCAACGCCCAGCTCCGACGGGACCAACGGCCCTGATCAACACCGCGCCGATCGGAGATGCTGGGGCCGGCCCGGACGAATCCGCGCTCCGAGGATGCAGGATTCCCCTACCCGCGAGAGGCTCATGCAGTATGGACACCGCTCTCGACCTGCACGGCCCCCTGACCGAAGACGAGCTGCGGCGGCTGGACGCCTACTGGCGGGCGGCGAACTACCTGACCGTCGGGCAGATCTACCTGCTGGACAATCCGCTGCTCCGCGAGCCGCTGGCACCCGAGCACGTCAAGCCGCGCCTGCTCGGCCACTGGGGCACCAGTCCCGGCCTGAACCTGCTCTACGCCCACCTCAACCGGGCCATCGTCGCCCGTGACCTGTCCGCCATCTTCGTCACCGGCCCCGGTCACGGCGGCCCGGCGATCGTCGCCAACACCTGGCTGGAGGGCACCTGGAGCGAGGTGTACCACCACATCGACCGCGACGAGGCCGGCATGGCCCGACTGTTCCGCCAGTTCTCCTTCCCCGGCGGCATCCCCAGCCACGTGGCGGCGGAGGTGCCGGGTTCGATCCACGAGGGCGGCGAGCTGGGGTACGCGCTCAGCCACGCCTACGGCGCGGCCTTCGACAATCCCGACCTGCTGGTGGCCTGCGTCATCGGCGACGGGGAGGCGGAGACCGGCCCGCTGGCCGGCAGCTGGCTCTCCGACGTCTTCCTGAACCCGGCCCGCGACGGCGCGGTACTGCCGATCCTGCACCTCAACGGCTACAAGATCGCCAATCCGACGGTGCTGGACCGGATCCCCGAGGACGACCTCCTCGCCATGATGCGCGGCTTCGGCTACCAGCCGTACGTGGTGGCCGGCGACGACCCGGCGACGGTGCACCAGCTCCTCGCCGGCACGCTGGACCGGGCGCTGGACGAGATCGCCGCCATCCAGCGGCGGGCCCGCTCGGGCGGTGCCGTCGAGCGCCCCCGCTGGCCGATGATCGTCCTGCGTACGCCGAAGGGCTGGACGGGGCCGCGGGACGTAAACGGCAAGCAGGTCGAGGGCACCTACCGCGCGCACCAGGTGCCGCTGTCCGAGGTGCGCAAGAACCCGGAGCACCTGGCCGAGCTGGAGCGCTGGCTACGCAGCTACCGACCGGAGGAGCTCTTCGACGCCACGGGCGCACCGGTCGCCGAGCTGGCCGCGCTGCCGCCGAAGGGCGAGCGGCGGATGAGCGCCAACCCGGTCACCAACGGCGGGCTGGTGCTGCGCGACCTGTCGCTGCCGGACTTCCGCGACTACGCCGTCGACGTGCCGCGACCCGGCGAGACCGTGGCCGGCGCGACCGGCGCCCTCGGCCCTTGGGTCCGCGACGTGATCACCGCCAACCCGCAGACGTTCCGCCTCTTCGGCCCCGACGAGGTCGCCTCGAACCGGCTCGGCGCGGCGTTCGAGGTCACCGGCCGGGCCTGGATGGCCGGTACCGTGCCCGGCGACGACCACCTCTCCCCGGACGGGCGGGTGATGGAGGTCCTCTCCGAGCACCTCTGCCAGGGCTGGCTGGAGGGCTACCTGCTGACCGGCCGGCACGGCATCTTCACCAGCTACGAGGCGTTCATCCACATCGTCGACTCGATGCTCAACCAGCACGCGAAGTGGCTGAAGGTGACCCGGGGCATCCCGTGGCGCAAGCCGGTGGCCTCGCTGAACTACCTGCTCTCCAGCCACGTGTGGCGGCAGGACCACAACGGCTTCTCCCACCAGGACCCGGGCTTCATCGACCACGTGATGAACAAGAAGGCGGAGGTGGTACGCGTCTACCTGCCGCCGGACGCCAACACCCTGCTCTCCACGATGGACCACTGCCTGCGCAGCCGGCACTACATCAACGTGGTGGTGGCCGGCAAGCAGCCCGCCCCGAACTGGCTGTCGATGGACGAGGCCGTCCAGCACTGCCGGCGCGGCCTCGGGATCTGGGACTGGGCCAGCACGGACGCCGGCAGCGAGCCGGACGTGGTGCTCGCCTGCGCCGGGGACGTGCCGACGCTGGAGACGCTGGCCGCCGCGGACCTGCTGCGCCGGCACCTGCCGGAGCTGAAGGTACGGGTCGTGAACGTCGTCGACCTGATGCGCCTCCAGCCGCCGACGGAACACCCGCACGGGCTGTCGGACAAGGAGTTCGACACGATCTTCACGCGGGACAAGCAGGTCATCTTCGCGTACCACGGCTATCCGTGGCTGATCCACCGGCTCACCTACCGCCGCACCAACCACGCCAACCTGCACGTGCGCGGCTACAAGGAGGAGGGCACCACCACCACGCCGTTCGACATGGTGATGCTCAACGATCTGGACCGTTTCCACCTGGTCATCGACGTGATCGACCGGGTGCCGGGGCTGGCCGACCGGGCCGCCCACCTGCGGCAGGAGATGGTCGACGCGCGGCAGGCCTGCCGGGACCACACCCGGCAGCACGGCGAGGACGACCCCCGGGTCGCGGAGTGGCGCTGGGTCCGCGAGACGGACCCGGGACTGCGGGGTGACCAGTGAGCGCGAGGAGTGAGCTTGCGAGCCCCGCAGTCGCGAACGAAAGGCCGGCCCAGTGAGCGCGAGGAGTGAGCTTGCGAGCCCCGCAGTCGCGAACGAAAGGCCGGCCCAGTGAGCGCGAGGAGTGAACTCGCCAACCCCGCAGCCGCGAACGAGAGGTGGGCCCGATGAGCGGCAACGAGATCCTGGTCGGCTACGACGGCTCCGCCGACGCCTCCGCCGCGCTGGAGTGGGCGCTGGAGGAGGCCGGCCGCAGCGGGCGGCCGGTGCGGCTGGCGTACGTCTTCGAGTGGCTCACCGTGGCCGGCTGGATCGGCCCCGGCGTCGCTCCCGGCATCTGGCCGGACGAGACGGCCCGCCGGCAGGTCGAGGAGCTGGTCCGCAAGGCGGCGGCGGACGCGTCCGCCGCGCACCCGGAGCTGGCCGTCACGGGTGAGGTGTTCGACGGGCCGCCCGCGCTGGTGCTCCAGGAACGCTCGGCGCAGGCCGACCTGCTGGTGCTGGGCACCCGGGGGCACGGCGGCTTCGGCGGGTTGCTCGTCGGCTCGACCGCGGTCACCGTCGCCGCCCACGCGCACTGTCCGGTCGTGGTCGTCCGCGGCGAGGCCGCCGCGGGCGGGCGCACCGGGCACGTGGCGGTCGGCGTGGACGGGTCCGAGTGCTCGCTGCTGGCGCTGGGCTTCGCGTTCGAGCAGGCCGCCGCCCGGCGGGTGCCCCTGCACGTGGTGCGGGCCTGGCATCCGCCCGCCGGCCAGCGTCTGCCGGCGGGCCCCGAGGCGCGGGAGGCCACGGCGGCCGACCGGGCCGAGCTCGACGAGCCGCTGGCCCGGTGGGGCGCGACGTTCCCCGACGTGCCGGTCACCGTGGAGGTGACGGAGGGCCGTCCGGCGTCCCTGCTGGTCGACGCCAGCCGCAACGCGTGCCTGGTGGTGGTCGGCACCCGGGGCCGGGGCGGCCTGACGGGGATGCTGCTGGGTTCGGTCAGCCAGCAGCTCATCCAGCACGCGCACTGCCCGGTGGCGGTGGTCCGCGAACGGTGAGTCGAAGGGCCCCCGGAGGGCGTCCGGGGCCCCGGCGAGGGGCGCAGGTCCCGGCCGCGCCGGGACCTGCGTACCGTGCGTCGGCACGGGGGATGGCGCAGGATGGAGCCGCAACCCCGCCCGGGGCACCGTCGGGCTGGGGCACGATGGGGAGAAACGGAAAGGTCGTGACCATGAGCCACGGAACGCCGGCGACGGATCGTCCGCTGACCACCGCACTCGCGGAGGCCGCCGCGACGGCCGGGCACGCCCCGTCGGTGCACAACAGCCAACCGTGGCGGTGGCGGGTCCTGCCGGACGCGCTGGAGCTGCGGGTGGTCCGCGATCCCCGGCTGACGGCGACGGATCCGGAGGGCCGGCTGCTGGCGTACAGCTGCGGGGCCGCGCTGCACCACGCGCGGGTCGCGCTGACCGCGGAGGGCTGGACCGCCGTGGTGGAGCGGATGCCGGACCCGGCCGACGCGGACCTGCTGGCCCGGCTGACCGGGATGGCCCGGGCGGAGGCCGACCCGGAGGCCATGCGCCTCGTGCAGTGCATGCAGGTGCGCCACACCGACCGGCGCCCGGTCAGCGACGAGCCGGTGCCGACCGCGGCTCTCGGGGAGATCGCCTCGGCGGTCGCCGCCGAGGGCTGCCAGTTGCAGTTCCTCGACCGCGACAACGTCCTGGAGCTGGCCGCCGCGGCCGGGCACGCCGCGTCGGTCGAGGCGGAAGACCCGCAGCTGCGCGAGGAGTTGGAGTACTGGACCAGCCGCAGCGGCACCGGCACCGGCCTGCCGCCGGAGGTGCTGCCCGCGGAGTCGCCCCAGACCACCGTGCCGGCCCGCGACTTCGGCCGCCCCGGCACCCTGCCGGTCGGTCCCGGGCACGACCGGGCCGCCGTGTACGGGGTGCTCTACGGCGACGAGGACGAGCCGGACAGCTGGCTGCACGCCGGCGAGGCGCTCTCGGCCGCCTGGCTGACCGCAACCAGGCTCGGGATCTCCGTGGTGCCGCTGAGCGGCGTGGTGGAGGTCGCGGGCACCCGGCAGACGCTGCGCGGGCTGCTGGCCGGCCTCGGCTACCCGTACCTCGTGATCCGGCTGGGGCTCGCGGACCCGGCACACGCCGGCCCGCCGCACACCCCGCGCCTGGACGTCGCGCAGGTGGTCGACACCTCGGCGGTGCGCTCCACGGACGCCTAGCGGGGCCGGGACCACGGCCACCGGGCGATACCATCGCCCGGTGGC
>NZ_JBPQTK010000200.1:0-6827 GCF_051386315.1 Micromonospora sp. URMC 107 | reverse complement strand
GCCCCCGGCCCCCGGCCCCCGGCCGCCGGGCGGGGTCGATCATGCAGTTGTGGTGCCTCACGAAAGCCGCCGATCGCCATCAGTCGCCCACCAGAACCCCATGATCGCCGGGGTGGGGTGGGGTGGGGTGGGTGGGTCAGAGGCGTTCGAAGCCACGGAAGAGTTCCCAGTCCGTGACGGCGGCGTCGTAGGCCGTCAGCTCGATCCGTGCCTGGTTGGCGTAGTGGGCCGCCACCTCGTCGCCGAACGCCTCGGCGGCCACCGTCGAGCCCTCCCAGAGGGCCAGGGCGTCGCGGAGCGTGCCGGGGACCCGCTCGGCGGCCGGGTCGTCGTACGCGTTGCCGGTGCACTCCTCGCCCAGTTCCAGCTCCCGCTCGATGCCGTGCACCGCGCCGGCGACGAGGGCGGCGATCGCCAGGTACGGGTTCACGTCCGCCCCCGGCACCCGGTTCTCCACCCGCATGCCCTGCCCGTGCCCGACCAGGCGCAGCGCGCAGGTGCGGTTGTCCGTGCCCCAGCGCAGCGCGGTGGGCGCGAACGACCCGGGCTGGTAGCGCTTGTACGAGTTGATGTTCGGCGCGAACAGGAGGCTGAACTCGCGCATGGTGGCCAGCAGCCCGGCCAGCACCCGCTGCCCGGTCACCGACAGGTGCGCCGGCCCGTCGCCGAGCATCGCCGACCGGCCGTCGGCGTCGCGCAGCGAGAAGTGGATGTGGCAGGAGTTGCCCTCCCGCGCGTTCGGCTTGGCCATGAAGGTGATCGACATGCCCTCCTGCGCGGCGATCTCCTTCGCCCCGTTCTTGTAGATGACGTGGTGGTCGGCGCAGGCCACGGCCTCGTCGTAGCGGAAGGCGATCTCGTGCTGGCCGAGGTTGCACTCCCCCTTCGCGCTCTCCGGCGTCAGCCCCGCCCCGGCCATCTCCCGCCGGATGCGGCGCAGCAGCGGCTCCACCCGGGCGGTGCCGAGCAGCGAGTAGTCCACGTTGTACTGGTTGGCCGGGGTCAGGTCCCGGTAGCCGCGCTGCCAGGCGTCCTCGTACGAGTCGCGGAACAGCACGAACTCCAACTCGGTGCCGGCGTACGCGGTCAGCCCGTGCGCGGCCAGCCGGTCGAGCTGCCGGCGCAGGATCTGCCGGGGCGAGGCGACCACCGGGGACCCGTCCAGCCAGGCCAGGTCGGCCAGGAGCAGCGCGCTGCCCGGCTGCCAGGGCACCCGGCGCAGCGTGTCGAGGTCCGGCACCATGGCGAAGTCGCCGTAGCCGCGTTCCCAGCTGGACATCGCGTAGCCGTCGACCGTGTTCATGTCGACGTCGACGGCCAGCAGGTAGTTGCAGCCCTCGCTGCCGTGCGCGACCACCTCGTCGAGGAAGTAGGGCGCGTGGAACCGCTTGCCCTGCAACCGGCCCTGCATGTCGACCAGGGCCAGCACCACGGTGTCGATCTCGCCCTCGGCGACGGCGACCCGCAGCTGTTCCAACGTGAGCGGAGCTTTCCTCATCGGCGGGCCTCCATCACCAAGGTCTACTGGCTAACCGGTTGACCGTCAATGCCCTGCCCGGCACTCCGGCAACCGCCCCGGGCGCCGGGGGTTGCCGGCAGCGCCCTGTCGAGCTGCCCCGTCCACGAGACCGCCACGCACCGTGCCCGACGAGCCGAGCTGGGCTGGGCGGCCGGCAAATTGCGTTGCCGTTTCGGCTGGTCCGACGCATGCTTGAGCCCGTGACCAGGCCCGATCGCGACGGGCCACCGCCGGGCGCTCGGACCGCCCGGCACGCGGCGGCGCGGGGCACGTCACCTCTCTCTCACCGTACGGCGCTGCGCCGTACCCGACGCCAGTCCCGCGCCGCCGCCCACACCGCATCGCCACGCCCCACAGCGCAACGCCCCACAGCCCTGCACCGCACCGCACCGCACCGCCTCAGGCGAGCAGCAGGCCGGCGACCCAGAGCGCCGTGACGAGCAGGCCGGCGAGGAACTCGACCAGCATGGAGAGGCCGGCCGCCGCCACTGCCTGCTTCGTCGCCGGCCACGCCAGCCGGGAGTCGCCCAGCCGGAGCCGCTCTGCCGCCCACACGCCGCCGACGAAGCCCAGCACCAGCCCGATCACCGGGATCACGAAGAAGCCGACCAGCCCCAGCAGGCCGCCGGCGAGCAGCGACGAGGTGGGCACCCCGGTGCGTTTCAGGTTCCGCCCCGGCCAGGCGTACTTGACGACGGTCCCGCCGGCGACGACCACGGTCGCGGCGGCGAGCACCGCCCAGCGGCCGGGACCGGCGCCGCCGAAGATCGCCCAGACCAGCACCCCGCCCCAGCACAGCGGCAGCGCCGGCAGGCCGGGCACCACCACCCCGGCGAGCCCGGCGAGGATCGCCAACCCGGCGAGTACGGCGACCGCCGCCTCGCTGTCCGTCAGGCTCATGCCGTCGCTCCCTGGTCGTCGCCGCGCAGCCGGGCGGTGATCTCCGCCGCCGGGGCGGGCGGGCCGAAGAAGCGTCCCTGCCCGGTGTCGCAGCGCAGCGCGCGCAGCCGCTCGGCCTGCACCCCGGTCTCCACCGCCTCGGCGGTGACCCACAGCTCCAGCGCGTGCGCCAGCCGGACCAGCGCGTCCACGATCCGCTCGTCCCGGTGGTCGGCCACCGCCTCGGCGTCCTCGCCCCGGATGCCCTCGACGAACGGCCCCGCCAGCTTCAGGCAGTGGATCGGCAGCCGGCGCAGGTACGCCAGGTTCGAGTAGCCGGTGCCGAAGTCGTCGATCGCCAGCCGTACGCCGAGGGCGGCCAGCCGGTGCAGCGACCGCAGCGGCTCCCCGGCGGTGCCCATCACCGCGCTCTCGGTCAGCTCCAGTTGCAGCAGGTCCGCCGGCAGCCCGGTGGAAGCGAGCACGTCGGCGACGGTGTCCACGATCCCCGGGTCCTCGGCCTGCCGCGCGGCCAGGTTGACGCTGACCACCAGCTGGGCCCGGGGGAACTCCCGCCGCCACGCCTCCGCGTCCCGGCAGGCCTGCCGCAGCACCCACTCGCCGAGCCGGACGATCAGGCCGGTCTCCTCGGCCAGCCCGATGAACCGGTCCGGCCCGATCAGCCCCAGCTCCGGGTGCTGCCACCGGACCAGCGCCTCCACGGCCAGCATCGAGCCCTCCAGCAGGGACACGATCGGCTGGTAGTGCACCACGAACTCGCCCCGGTCCAGCGCCGCCGGCAGCCCGGCGGCCAGGGCGGAGCGGGCGATGTCCCGGGCGCCGCGCTCCGGGTCGTAGACCGCCCACCGGCCCCGCCCCTCCGCCTTGGCCCAGTAGAGCGTGGTGTCGGCGGCCTTCATCAGCTCCGAGGCGCTCGTCCCGCCGACCGGGCACTCGACGATGCCGACGCTCGCCGAGACCGCGAGCTGGTGCTCGCCGATGCGCACCGGGGCGGAGACCGCGGCCAGGGCCACCTCGGCGACCCGTACCGCGTCGTCGAGGCCGGCGCCGTCGTCGACCAGGATGACGAACTCGTCCCCACCCATCCGGGCGACGAGGTGACCGCGGCCGGCGACGCACTCGGCCAGCCGCCGGGCGATCACCACGAGCAGCCGGTCGCCGAGGTCGTGGCCGAGGCTGTCGTTGACCGCCTTGAAGCCGTCCAGGTCGAGGAAGCAGACGCCGACCCGGTGGGCCGCGTCGGCGCCGTCGAAGACCCGGCCCAGCGTCTCGAAGAACAGGGTCCGGTTGGGCAGGCCGGTGAGCGGGTCGTGCAGCGCCTGGAAGCGCAGCCGCTGCTGGAGTTCGTACCGCGCGGTGATGTCCTCGATCATCGCGACGGTGAACCGCGGCCGGCCGTCGTCGTGGCGGATCAGCGAGACGGACAGGTCCGTCCAGACCACGCTGCCGTCCTTGCGGTAGTAGCGCTTCTCCACCCGGGCCCGGTCCTGCTTGCCCTCGATCAGCTCCTGGTAGAGCTCCCACATCCCGGCCGCGTCGTCGTGGTGGAACAGCGAGGCCACGTTGGTGTGCCGCAGCTCCTCGATGGAGTAGCCGAGCATGTCCGCGAACGCCTGGTTGACGTCGATGATCTGACCGTCGACGCCGGCGATGCCGATCCCCGTGGCCGCCCCCACGAAGACCGCCCGGAACCGGGCCTCGCTGTCCCGCAGGGCCTGCTCCACCTCGTCGCGGGCCTGCCAGGCAGAGCGGGCGATCCGCTCCTGCTGGGCGAAGGTGCGGTCCCGCAGGGCCCGGGCGAAGCCGGCGGCGAGCCCGCCCTGCAACGCCGCGACCCGTTGCGCCGTCCCCTCCCGGTGGGCCCGGCCCGGCAGCACCCGGGCGGGGAACCGGTCGCCGAGGGCCCGCACCGACCAGTCGAGCATCCGGGGCTCGGTCAGGTGCGCCGCCACCAGCGCGCGCCCCACCTCCTCGGCCGGCCGGGGCGAGAACGGCTCGGCGAGCAGGGCCCGGGCCAGCCGCACGGTGTGCAGGTGCAGCAGGCGCTCGGTCTCGGCGGCGCTGAGCGGCACGAAACCGAGCCGGCGCACCGCCCGGGCCCACTCGGCCGCGTACCGCTGGGCGCCCGACCGGCTGAGGTCGTCGCCGCCGGGATCCGGGACGGCGGCCATCGGATCAGGCGGTGGGTTGGTCGTACCGGGCGACGCCGCCGAAGGCGCCGAACCGCTCCGGGTGGTCGTCCACGTCGGACGGCGAGTCGGGGCGCCACAGCGGCATGTGCACCACGCCCGGCTCCAGCAGCGTCCAGTCGCCGAAGAAGCTCGTCACCTCGGCCCGGGAGCGCAGCGTGATCTCGGTGTCGGTGCGCGCCGAGAGGCGCTGCGCGTCGAGCATCTCCTGCGGCTGGTCCTCGAACGTGGAGTGCGAGATGACCAGGTGGCTGCCCGGGGCCGCGGCGGCCCGGAGGGTGGCCAGGACGTCGCCGGGGCGGTCGGCGTCGGGAACGAAGTGCACCACCCCGGCGAGCAGGATGCCCAGCGGCCGGCCGAAGTCGAGCAGCCCGAGGTCACGGGCCCCGGCCAGGATCCGCTCCGGCTCGCGCAGGTCGCCGTGGATCACCCCGGTCAGTTCGTCGCCGGCGAGCAGCTCCCGGCTGTGCGCCACCGCGACCGGGTCGATGTCGACGTAGACCACCCGGGCCTTCGGGTTGGCCGCCTGGGCGACCTCGTGCACGTTGCCGACGGTGGGGATGCCGGAGCCGATGTCGAGGAACTGGTCGATGCCGGCGTCGAGCAGCGTGCGTACGGCGCGGCGCAGGAACTCCCGACCGGCGCGCATGGTCGCCGCCAGGTTCGGGGTCATGGCGGCGATCTGCTCGGCGAGCTGCCGGTCGATCTCGAAGTTGTGCGCCCCGCCGAGGAAGTAGTCGTACACCCGGGCCGCGCTCGGCCGGGAGAGGTCGATCTCGGCGGGAAGTCCGTCCGGCATCTGCACTGCTGCACCTCATGGTCGTCGCGCGGTGCGGGAGACAACCGGCGTCGGGTGCGTGGGGCACGCGCGGCACCGGCCGACCCGCGGGTCGTGTGGTGCCCACCACTCTAGGCCGGGAACTCCCGGCTCCGGGAGGTCCCATGACCCACTTCGTCGGCGGGGTGCGGGGGCCCGGCCGCGGGTCAGGCGGCTTCGAGCAGCAGCGAGATGCCCTGACCGACGCCGACGCACATGGTGGCCAACGCCCGCCGGCCGCCCCGGCGGCGCAGCTCCAGCGCGGCCGTCAACGCCAGCCGGGCGCCGCTGGCGCCGAGGGGGTGCCCGAGCGCGATCGCCCCGCCGTTCGGGTTGACGTGCTCGGCGTCGACCGGCAGGCCCAGCTCGCGCAGCACCGCGACGGACTGCGCGGCGAACGCCTCGTTCAGCTCGATCACGTCGACCGCGTCGAGGCCGAGGCCCAGGCGGTCGAGCAGCTTCCGGGTGGCCGGCACCGGCCCGACGCCCATCACCCGCGGCGGTACGCCGGCCGCGGCGGCGCCGGTGACCCGGGCCAGCGGGGTGAGGCCGTAGCGGGCCACGGCCGCCTCCGAGGCGACCAGCAGCGCCACCGCGCCGTCGTTGACGCCGGAGGAGTTGCCGGCGGTCACGGTGCCGCCCTCGCGGAACGGGGTGGGCAGCGCGGCGAGCTTCTCCAGCGAGGTCTCGCGGGGGTGCTCGTCGACCTCGACGAGCTTCGTCTCGCGCCGTCCCGCCGGCACGGTCACCGGCACGATCTCCTCGGCGAACCGGCCGTCGGCCTGCGCCTTGGCCGCCCGCTGCTGCGACCGGTACGCGAACTCGTCCTGCTCGGCGCGGCCGACGCCGTACTCGGCGGCGACGTTCTCCGCCGTCTCCGGCATGGAGTCGATGCCCCACTGCTTCTTCATCAGCGGGTTGACCAGCCGCCAGCCGATGGTGGTGTCATGGACCTCGGCGGTGCGGGAGAACGGGGTGGTCGCCTTCGGCATCACGAACGGGGCGCGGCTCATGCTCTCCACCCCGCCGGCCACCACGAGGTCGGCCTCGCCGGCGACGACGGAGCGGGCCGCGGTGGCGAGGGCGTCCAGGCCGGAGCCGCAGAGCCGGTTGACCGTGCTGCCGGGCACCTCCTCGGGCAGCCCGCCGAGCAGCGCCGCCATCCGGGCCACGTTGCGGTTGTCCTCGCCGGCCTGGTTGGCGCAGCCCAGGATCACGTCGTCCACCCGCGCCCAGTCCACCGACGGGTGTCGGGCGACCAGTTCGCGGATCACGTGTGCGGCCAGGTCGTCGGGGCGGACGCCGGCGAGGGCGCCGGCGTACCGGCCGATCGGGGTGCGGACACCGGCCACCAGGTATGCCACGGTCATCAGCGCGATCCTTCGGGGGGTGGGAAGGGGCG
>NZ_JBPQTK010000199.1:0-6872 GCF_051386315.1 Micromonospora sp. URMC 107 | reverse complement strand
TCCGACGTGGTAGCGGGGACAGGATTTGAACCTGCGACCTCTGGGTTATGAGCCCAGCGAGCTACCGAGCTGCTCCACCCCGCGTCGGTTCGTATACCGTATCCCACCGACCCCCGTCCCCGCAAAACGACCCCGGTGGCCGGCCGCCCGGGCCCGCGTCCGGCCCCGGGCGGCGTACGCCTCAGCGCAGCGAGTCCTCGATCGCCGCCACCGCCCGCCGGCTGTCGGCGTCGACCTGGGACCGCGTCGACGAGGTGCCTTCCCAGCCCTGCTCCCAGAGCACTTCGAGATCCGGACGCCGGCCCGGGACGTCGAGGGCGATCCCACGGAACGCGACAGCGCCCCCGGCGTCGGGACCGGTTCGGTCCGTGGGCCGGGGGCGCCGCGAGGGTGGTACGGGTCAGCCGCCCGGTGTCGGTGCGGCGCTGCCGCCCGGTGCCGGGGACGCCGGCGCGCTCGCCCCGGGGGTCGGGGACGCCGGCGCGCCGGCCCCCGGGGTCGGGGCGGTGGCGGCCTGCTGGGCCCGCTGGAAGGCGGTGAGCGCCTCGTCCAGCGCCTTCAGGGCGCGCCCGTACCGCTCGAAGTCGCCCGAGGTCTGCGCGGCGCGGACCTCCGCGATCGCGGCCTGGACGCGGTTGGCCGCCTCGGCCAGCTCGCCGGTCATCGGGGGCGCGGTCCCGCCCGGCGGCGTGCCACCGGCCGGCGGCGGGGTGCCACCGGCGGGCGGCGGGGCCCCGGGGGCGCCCGCCTGCTTGCCCTGCTCGACGAGTTGCTTGATGCCGTCGGCCACGTTGTTGGCCAGCACCACGTACGAGCCGCCGTCGCCGTAGGACATCAGCACCCGCTGCAACAGCGGCGGCGCGTTCTGCGCGGCGGTCTTCACGTAGACCGGCTCGACGTAGAGCATGCCGTCGCCGAACGGCAGCGACAGCAGGTTGCCGTACTGCACCTGGGCCTGCTGCGACTGGAGCAGGTTGAGCTGCTGCCGGATGTTGGCGTTGTTGGTCATCGACTGGTGCACCTGCACCGGGCCGGAGACCCGGGTCTGGTCGGGCAGGTCGAGCACCTCGAGCCTCGGCTGCCCGTCCACGTACGACCCGGAGATCAGCGCGGCGAGGTTCTCCCGGCCGTTCGGGGTGACCGCCGAGGTGAGCTGGAAGCGCGCCGAATCCTGGCCGGGGAACTGCGTGAAGAGGTAGTAGGGCGGCTGCTTCTGGCCGGTGTCGGGGGCATCCGGCACGTTCGGCACCTGCCAGAAGTCCGTCTCGGAGTAGAAGGCGCCGGGGTCGGTCACGTGGAACCGGGTCAGCAGGTTGCGCTGCACCTTGAACAGGTCGGCCGGATAGCGGAAGTGCTCGGCCAGCTCCGCCGGGATCTCCGACTTCGGCACCACCAGGTCACCGCCGAACGCCTTGTTCCACGCCTTGAGCACCGGGTCGGTCTCGTCGAACTCGTAGAGCCGGACCGTGCCGTCGTACGCGTCGACGGTGGCCTTGACCGAGTTGCGGATGTAGTTGACGTTCTCCCGCGCGAGCTGGAAGGTGCCCCGCCCGGTCAGCTCGTCGGCCGTCTGCTCCTGGAGGTTGACGCGCTCGGCGTACGGGTAGGTCGCCGCCGTGGTGTAGCCGTCGATGATCCACTGGATCCGGCCGTCCACCACCGCCGGGTACGGGTCGCCGTCGAGGGTGAGGAACGGGGCGACCTTCTCCACCCGGTCGCGGGGGTTGCGCACGTAGAGCAGCTTGGAGTTGTCGTTGACCGCGTCGGAGAGCAGGAAGTTCGACTCCTGCTCCTTGATCGCGTAGAGCAGCCGCCGGGTGAACGAGCCGATCTCGACGCCGCCCTCGCCGGTGTAGGTGTAGGACTCGCCGCCCTCGCCGACCGGGCGGTCGAACTCCGCCTTCCGCTCCGCGTCGGTCTGGCCGACGATCGCGTAGTCGCCGGCGTCCATCCGCTCGCCGTAGTAGACGCGGGGCTGCTTGGCCGCGATCTGCTCGGTCTGCGAGGCGCACTGCTCGCCCGTCTGCTGGCCCTGCTCCTTCTGCTGCTCCTGCGGGTCGCCGAGGAAGCCGGAGACGAAGAAGGGCTGGCCGCCGCAGACCACCCGGTTGCCGGGCGCCGCCACCAGCCCGTAGCCGTGGGTGTAGACGGTGTGCCGGTTGATCCAGGTGTTCTGCTGGGGGGTCAGCTGCCGGTAGTTGACCTCGCGGAGGCCGACCACGTAGTCCTGCACCTTGCCGTTGACGCCGTATCGGTCGACGTCCAGCTTCTCGCCGAAGTCGTAGAACTGCCGGACCTGCTGGCGCTGGGTGTACGTCTCGGAGACCAGTTGCGGGTCGAGCAGCCGGATGTTCGGCACCACGGAGGTGTCCGTGGCGAGGGTCGCCGGCGGCCTCAGGTTGCTCGCCGCGTACGGCGTGGTGGTGGCCGCCTCCAGGCCGAACGCCGAGCGGGTGGCCTTGATGCTCCGCTCGATGTACGGCGCCTCCTTCTCCTTCGCGCTGGGCTTGACCTCGAAGGTCTGCACCGCCCAGGGGTAGATGCCGCCGATGGCGACGGCGGAGACGCCCAGCAGGGCGAGCGAGATGCCCGGCCAGACCAGGTTCCGCATCCAGGCGTTGGAGAAGACGATGATCGCGATCGCCACCACGATGGAGATGTAGGCGAGGATCTCCTTGGCCGGCAGCAGCGCGTTGACGTCGGCGTAGCCGGCGCCGTAGACGGGGCCGTCGCCGTACTCCAGCAGCATCGCGCGCCGGTCCAGCACGTACGCGAGCGCCTTGAGCAGGACGAAGACCGCGACGAGCGTGCTCAGGTGGGCCCGGGCGGCGTTGGTCATCCGGTCGCCGACGCCCTGGAGCCGGACGCCGCCGAAGATGTAGTGCACGGCGAGCGCGCCGATCACGGAGAGCACCACCGCGGTGAAGCCCACCCCGAGCAGGTAGCGCAGGAAGGGCAACTGGAAGACGTAGAAGCCGACGTCGATGCCGAACTCCGGGTCCTTCACGCCGAAGTTCCCGCCGTTGCGGAAGAGCAGCCACTGGTTCCACCGGCTCTGGGCCGACAGCCCGGCGAAGAGGCCGACCACGGCGGCGACCAGCGCGGTCCACAGGCCGAGCCGGGGGCTCAGCAGCATCCGGTAACGCTCCAGGGTGGCCTGCTCCGGCGAGTGCGGGCGCATGCGGGGACGCAGCCGCTGGGCCAGCCAGAGGTTCCCGCCGACGAACAGCGCCATGCCGAGGCCGACGGCGAGGAAGAGCACCAGCCGGGTCGTCAACACCCCGGTGAAGACCTTGGTGTAGCGGACCTCGTCGAACCACAGCCAGTCCGTCCACGCCTGGACACCCCAGCCGAGCAGGGTGAAGAGCACGAACACCCCGACCAGGACACCGATCGTGACGCGTCCGCGTCGGCTCATCCTCGGCAGGGGGCTGCTGCTCTTCATGACCACTGTTGGCTCCGCACGCTCGATGTGATCGGCTCCGACCAGGCACCCAGAGTACGGGGTGTTCCTGAACGTGTCGGTCCAAGGTCACACCGCGACCACCCGGCGCCACGCCGAGCCACCGGAGCGTCGCTGGACGGGCAGCCCGTGCGGACGCCGCCGATCGTCGCTCCGCCCACCGGGCACCACCCGCGCGTCGTGGTCAGCAGCGGGCCGGCTGGCCCCCGATGCGCAGCGCCTCCAGCGCGGTCAGCGCCTCGTCGAGCGAGCCCACCCGCAGCAGCGGCAGCCCGGGCTGCGGGTTGCGGACGGCCTCGGCGCAGTTCGCCGCCGGCACCAGGAACGCCACCGCGCCGGCCTCCTTCGCGCCCACCAGCTTCTGGGCGATGCCGCCGATCGGACCGACCTGGCCGGCGTCGTCGATCGTGCCGGTGCCGGCGATGACCTTCCCGCCGGTCAGGTCCTCCGGGGTCAGCTTGTCCACGATGCCGAGGGCGAACATCAGGCCGGCGCTCGGCCCGCCGATGTCCTCCAGGTCGATGTTCAGGGTGAACGGGTGCGGCTGCTGCTGCTCGATCTCGACGCCGATGCGGGGCCGGCCGTCCTGCTCCCGGCTGGTGACCGCCGCCGACGCGGCGACGCCGCCCCGGGTGTAGCCGATCTGAAGCGCGCTCCCGGCCGGCTTCGCCCGGATCAGCTCGGTGAGGCGGACGGCCAGCGGCACCGGCTGCCCGTCGACCGAGGTCAGCACGTCGCCGGGCTTGAGCACGCCGGCCGCCGGGCCGTCGGCGGCGACGGTCTTGACCACCACCTGCACCGGGAAGCCCAGCTCGCGCAGCGCCGCGGTCTCCGCGCTGGTCTGCGAGACCTTGAAGTCCTCCGCGTTGCGCTCCTCGACCTCCTCGCGGGTCTCCCCGGGCGGGTACACCAGCTCACGCGGCACCACCGCCTCGTCGTCGGAGAACCAGCCCTGGATCGCCGAGCGCAGCTTGACCGAGGGCTGCACCCCGACCGTGGTCAGCCGGAGCTGACCCGCGGAGGTGGAGGTCTCCCGGCCGGTGACCTGGATGACCTCCTTGCCGTTCTCCTTGCCCAGGGTGTTGACCGTCGGCCCCGGGCCGAGCACCACGTACGGGATGGGCGCGCCGAGCACGCCGATGCTGAGCAGAGCGGTGAGCAGAGCACCGAGCAGGACGGTCACGCCGCGACGTCTCATGCGGCAGAGCGTACCGACCGGGATCGGGGCCTCCGGCGGGTGAATCGCGACTTCGCCCTCAGCGCAACGCCAGCGACGGCTACCTGGGGCGCGGCGCGCGTACCGTAGACGTCGTGCCTGATATTCCGTTCGGTTTCGCGCTCCCGGGTGGGCAACCACCAGACCCCAACGATCCCGCGCAGATGCAGCAGTTCATGTCGCAGTTGCAGCACCTGCTCTCCGCGTCGGGCAGCGGGCCGGTCAACTGGGACCTGGCCCGCCAGGTGGCCGCCAGCCAGCTCGCCGCCGCGGGCGACCCGGCGGTGTCGCCCTACGAGCGCAACGCGGTGGAGGAGGCGTTGCGGCTCGCCGACCTGTGGCTGGAGCCGGCCTCCGCCCTGCCCTCGGGCATCCAGACCTCGCTGGCCTGGAACCGCAACGAGTGGATCTACAAGACGCTCGACGTCTGGCGCAAGCTCTGCGACCCGGTCGCCAGCCGCATGGTCGGCGCGATGAGCGACCTGGTGCCGCCGGAGGCGCGCGCCCAGCTCGGCCCGATGCAGTCGATGGTCGCCACCCTCGGTGGCGCGCTCTTCGGTGGCCAGCTCGGCCAGGCGCTCGGCTCGCTCGCCGCGGAGGTGCTCTCCGCCGGCGACATCGGGCTGCCGCTCGGCCCGGCCGGCACGGCCGCGCTGATCCCGGCCAACATCCGGGCGTACGGCGAGGGCCTGGAGCTGCCCGAGGACGAGGTGCGCCTCTACGTGGCCCTGCGCGAGGCCGCCCACCAGCGGCTCTTCCAGCACGTGCCGTGGCTGCGCGGGCACGTGCTCAACGCCGTGGAGATGTACGCCGCCGGCATCCGGGTCAATCGGGAGGCGATCGAGGAGGCGATGGGCCGGGTCGACCCGACCGACCCGGAGTCGATGCAGGCGATCGCGCTGGAGGGCATCTTCACGCCGGAGGACAGCCCGGCGCAGAAGGCGTCCCTGGCCCGGTTGGAGACCGCCCTGGCCCTGGTCGAGGGCTGGGTCTGCCACGTGGTCGACAGCGCGGCGAGCGGCCGGCTGCCCAACGTCGTCAGCCTCGGCGAGGCGTTCCGCCGCCGCCGGGCCGCCGGTGGCCCGGCCGAGCAGACCTTCGCGGCGCTGGTCGGCCTGGAGCTGCGTCCGCGCAGGCTGCGCGAGGCGGCGGCGCTCTGGGCGGCGCTGACCGAGCACCGGGGCATCGCCGGCCGGGACGCCCTGTGGGGCCACCCCGACCTGCTCCCCTCCGACGACGACTTCGCCGACCCGGTGGCCTTCGCGATGTCCGAGTGGGACCTCGGCGAGTTGGAGAGCTTCGACTTCAGCGCGCCGGGTGGCCCGGAGGAGAAGGCCCCGGGCGAGCCGGAGCAGCGCCCGGGTGACGACTCCGGGGACGGCGACGCCCGCCCCTGACCCGTCGACGACGGATGCCGCCCGACCCACCCGGGTCGGGCGGCCCTAGCTTGCGGGCGGCCCTAGCTTGCGGTCGAGCGCAGCCAGCGGTCGAGCGGCCAGGCCGTGGCGCGGGCAGCGAGGGCGCTCCCCCGGTCGGCGGACGGGTCAGCGGGGCAGCGCGGTGCCGGAGAGCAGGGCGCGGGTGGTCTCCCAGCCCTCCACGGCCGGGTTGAGGAAGGCCAGGTCGGCCGGCCCGCGCAGGCGCCGCCAGGCCGGGGTGACCGCCAGGTCGCCGGGTCGCGGCGCCGCCGCGCGCACGGCCGCGGGCCGCGCGGTGTCCAGGTCCAGCGCCGGCAGCCACGCCGGTACGGGCAGGCGCGTGGCCACGCCGAGCAGGCCCGGTCCATCCCCCTCGACCGGGGCGACCGCGACCGGCCGGGTGGTGAGGGGGCGCAGCAGCTTGCCGATGGTCAGGCCCGGCACGTCCGGCGCGTCGCCGGCGATCACGGCCACCTGGTCGTAGCCGGCGTCCGCGAGGGCGGCGAAGACGGCGTTCGGGGTCGCCTCGGGCACCTCGTACACGGCCGTGTCCGGCCAGACCACCGCGTCGGCCAGCCGCCGGTCCGTTGGGGTGACGGCGACGGCCGTCTCCACCTCGTTGAGCATGGCGAGCAGGTCGACCACGTCCTCGGCGAGCGCGGCCCGCCAGTCCACCGGGTCGATGCCGGGCGGCGCCCAGGCCACCGTTCCGAGCAACGCCACCACCACACGTCGGGCCACCCCCCGACCCTAGCCGGGCTCCGCCCGGCTAGGG
>NZ_JBPQTK010000198.1:0-6948 GCF_051386315.1 Micromonospora sp. URMC 107 | reverse complement strand
GCGCGTCACCACGCGCCGCCCCCGCCTCGATCACGTCCGCCACGGGAGCTCAGCTCCCGTACTTCTTGCGGTTGTCCTCCAGCTGCTTGTTCGCCTTGGCCGCCCCGTCGTCCAGCGCCTGCTTGGGCGACTTCTTGCCCAGCGCCGCCTCGTTGAACGAGTTGTAGAAGGTCGTCATGACCTCACCGAGGCCCGGGGCCGCCGGCGGGAAGGCCGCGTACTCCAGCTCGGGGGCGAGGGCGTTGACCTCGGTCAGCGCCTTGAAGTCGGCGCTGTCCCGGACGGCCTTGCGGGCCGGGACCTGGCCGCCCTTGGCCCAGTCCAGGGAGTGCTGGCTGAGCCAGTTGATGAAGACCTTCGCCGCCGAGACCTTGTTGGCGTCGTTGGCCCGCTGCTTGACGATCGTGAAGTTGTGCGAGTTGGCCCAGGCGGCCGGCTGCGTGCCGATCTGCGGCAGGGGCGCCACGCCCCACTGGACGTCCGGGCTCTTCTTCAGGTCGTTGATCTGCCAGATGCCGTTCCAGTTGAAGGCGTTCTTGCCGCTCTTGAAGGCCAGGTAGTCGGCGTCCTGGCCGACGTTGGCCGGGGAGTGGCCCTGCTTGATCAGGTCGGTCAGCCAGGTGCACGCCTCGACGGCCTGGTCCGAGTTGAAGGTCGCCTTCGTGGCCTCGGCGTCGAAGACGCTGCCGCCCCACTGGTGCAGCAGGGAGTAGAAGGTCATGCCGCCGGTGAACTGGAACGGGCTGACCCAGAAGCCCTGCACCCCGGACTTCTTCAGCTCGGTCAGCGCGGCGGTGTAGTCGTCCTTCGTGGTCGGCGGCTTGTTCGGGTCGAGCCCGGCCTTCTGCATGACCCCCTTGTTGTAGTAGAAGCCGAGGGGGTGCATGTCCAGCGGGATGCCGTACCGCTTGGAGTTGTAGAGCCCGCCCTTCCAGACGGTGGGGGCGAAGTCGCCCTCGGAGAGCTCCAGGGTCTTGGCGACGTCGTCCAGCTCGGTGATGACGCCGCGGGCGGCGAACGTGGCGAGCTGGTCCATGTGCATGACCGCGATGTCCGGGCCGCTGCCACTGGAGGCCGCGCCGGGCAGCTTGTTGTAGTAGTCCTCCCACTGGTACGTGGCGATCGAGACGGCGATGTTCTGGTGCTCGGTGTTGAACTGGTTGACCAGCGCCTTGAAGATGTCGCCGTCGCCGCCGGTGAAGCCGTTCCACAGCTTCAGGTCCACCTTCGGACCGGTGTAGTCCTTGCCGCCGTTGCCGGCCGCCGGGCCCGCGTCGTCGTCGCCACCGCCGCAACCGGCCAGGGTCAGCGAGGCCGCGGCGCCGAGCCCGAGGCCGAGGCTGAGCAGGCGCCGCCGGCTCATTTCGTTCTGCATCATGGGGATTTTGCTCCTTGGGGGACGGGATGAATTGTGCCTGCTCAGGACCGGTGCGGTGTCAGCCACCGACGGGGGAGAAGCGCAGCACGTTCCAGGAGACGGCCGGGAGGCGCACGGAGCACCGGCCGCCGTCGGTGGTGGGGTCGGGCAGCTGCCGGGGCCTTACCCGGTCGGGCTCGGCCTCGGTGTTCGTCGCCGTCGGGTCGACCCCGGCGGCGAGGCTCAGGTGGGATGTACCGGACAGGCCCGGCAGGCCGCGCAGGTCGATGTCCAGGGGGAGGTCGGTCTCGCCCCGGTTGACCGCGAACACGGTCAGCTCGCCGGTCTCCTCGTCGTGCACGGCGACGGTGTCGAGCACCGGGACCTCGCCGTACCGCTTCGTCTCGTACGTCGGGCCGACGGGCTCGGTGCGCAGCACCGTGCCGCGGGCGTGCCGGGCGGTCAGCGCGAACGGGTGGAAGATGCTCTGCCGCCAGGCGGGACCGCCGGTGCGGGTGCGGATCGGGGCGATCACGTTGGCGAGCTGGGCCTGGCACGCCACCCCGACCCGGTCGGCGTGCCGCAGCAGGGTGATCAGCAGGTCGCCGACCACCACCGCGTCGACGGCGGTGAAGTCGTCCTCGATCAGCGCCGGGGCCTCGACCCAGCCGCGCCGGTCCAGGTCGGCCTGGAGGCGGGACTGGTACCAGACGTTCCACTCGTCGAAGGAGATCTTGAGCTTCCGCCGGTGCCGCTGCTTGGCGGCCACGTGGTCGGCGGTGGCGACGACCTCGCGGATGAAGTTGTCCATGTCGACGGCGGAGGCCAGGATGCTGGCCCGGTCGCCGTCGGACGGGTCGTAGTAGGTGTGCGCGGAGATGTAGTCGACGTGCTCGTAGGTGTGCTCCAGCACGGTCGCCTCCCAGGAGGCGAAGGTGGACATCGTCCGGTTGGAGCTGCCGCAGGCGACCAGGCTGATCGACGGGTCGATCATCTTCATGGCCCGGGCGGTCTCGGCGGCCAGCCGGCCGTACTCGTCGGCGGTCTTGTGGCCGACCTGCCAGGGCCCGTCCAGTTCGTTGCCCAGGCACCAGAGGCGCACCCCGTACGGCTCCTCGGCGCCGTGCTTGCGGCGCAGGTCGGACAGCTGGGTCCCGCCCGGATGGTTGGTGTACTCCAGCAGGTCGCAGGCCTCCTGCACGCCGCGGGTGCCGAGGTTGACGGCCATCATCGGCTCGACACCCGCCTCGGCGGCCCAGGTCATGAACTCGTCGAGCCCGAAGGCGTTGGTCTCGATGGTCTTCCAGGCCAGGTCGAGCCGGCGGGGGCGGTCGCCGACCGGACCGACGCCGTCCTCCCACCGGTAGCCGGAGACGAAGTTGCCGCCGGGGTAACGGACCACGGACACACCCAGCTCACGGGTCAGCTCCAGCACGTCGCGGCGCAGCCCCCGCGAGTCCGCGGCGGGGTGCCCGGGCTCGTAGACCCCGCCGTAGACGCACCGGCCCATGTGCTCGACGAACGAGCCGAAGAGCCGCCGGTCGGCCGGTCCGACGGCGAAGGCCGGGTCGATGGTGAGCTGCGCGGTCCGCAAGGGGTGCCACCTTTCCTCGTTGCCGGTCCCGGGTGACCGTGGTCACCCGGTGCTCCTGGTTTCTACAACGTTGTAAGCAACGTTGTAAAGAGGCCCCTACGCGGTAAAGTGCGCACCCATGGGGGGAGGCGACGTGGTGCGGCACAGGCTCAAGGACGTGGCGGAGCGGGCCGGCGTGTCGGTGAAGACCGTCTCCAACGTGGTCAACGGCTACGTGCACGTCCGGCCCGACACCCGCGCCCGGGTCGAAAAGGCCATCGCCGAGCTGAACTACCGGCCCAACCTCTCCGCCCGCAACCTCCGCAAGGGGCGCACCGGGGTCATCGCGTTCGCGGTTCCCGAGCTGGACATCCCCTACTTCGCCGAGCTGGCCCGGCACGTCGTCACGGCCGCGGCCGAGCTGGGCTGGACGGTGCTGATCGACCAGACCGGCGGCGGCCGGGAGCAGGAGCGGGTGGTCGCGTCCGGCATCACCGAGCACCTGATCGACGGGCTGATCTTCAGCCCGTTGGCGCTCACCGCCGAGGACCTCACCGGGCTGGCCGGCACCCCGATGGTGCTGCTCGGCGAGCGGGTCGACCACGGCCCCGCCGACCACGTCGGGATCGACAACGTGAGCGCCGCCCGGGAGATCACCGCCCACCTGGCCGGTCTCGGTCGCCGCCGGATCGCCGCCATCGGCTCGCAACGCACGCCGGAGGGGGCCAGCGCCCGGCTCCGGCTCGCCGGCTACACCGCCGCGCTGGCCGACGCCGGGCTCGCGTACGACGAGCGGCTGGTGGCGCCCGCGCCGGCCTGGCACCGCGCGGACGGCGCCGCCGCGATGCGCGGCCTGCTGACCTCCGGCGTACGTCCCGACGCGGTCTTCTGCTTCAACGACACCCTCGCCCTGGGCGTCCTGCGCGCCCTGCACGAGGCGGGCCTGCGGGTCCCCGAGGACGTGGCGGTGGCCGGTTTCGACGACATCGAGGACGGCCGCTTCTCCGTGCCCACCCTGAGCACGATCGCGCCGGACAAGGAGCGCATCGCCCGGCTGGCGGTGGAACTGCTCGCCGGCCGCATCGACGGCGACCGCACCGCCCCGCCCCGGGAGCTCTCGGCCCCCTGGCGCCTGGCCCCCCGCGAGAGCACCCTCGGCCGCTGACCCTCGGCGCGGGCAGGCGGCGCGGGCAGGTGGGGGTGGGCGTCAGTCGAAGAAGCGGGCCAGGTGGGCGGGGGTGGGGCCGTCCGCGTCCGCGGGCAGCGGGGTGAGGTCGGCGAAGATCGACGCGCCGTCGCAGCCGACGTGCAGCGGATACCAGCGTGGGGTGCCCGGCGGGCGCTGGAGGCAGATCCCCTTGACCGTCTGCACGTCGAGCAGCCGGACGTGGGTCGGGTCGGCGACGGCGTTCACGTGCCGCCACCACGGGCTCATCACGTGCAGCACGCCGCCCGGCCGCAGCGCCCGGTGGCACTCGTCGACCAGCGGCAGGAAGTCGATCAGGTGCTCCAGGATGTGCACCGCGAAGAAGACGTCCACCGAGTCGTCGGCCAGCGGCAGCGAGCCGGAGAGGTCCGCCACCGCGTCCACCCCCGGGGCGGGGAAGATGTCCAGCCCCAGGTTGCCCGGCCACTGCTTGGTGGCGCCGCAACCGAGGTCGACCACCACCGGGTGGCGACCGCCGACGCGTACGCGGCACCAGACGCCGAGCACCCCGGCGAGCCGGCCGACCCGGTCCCGGACCAGCCGCAGCTCGGCCTCCTCGGCGACCTCCCCGCCGACGTGGGCCACCCCCCGGTCGAAGCGCACCTCGACCGCGAGGTCGCGCAGCCGGTCGTCGTGCCGGGCCTGGTCGACCCAGGCCTCGGCGAGGAATCCGTCGATCGCCCGCAGCCGCTCGGCCGAGGGCGGGTGCTGTGCCAGCGCGACCATCGGGGCCACCTCCCGCCGGCCGATACCCCGATCCCCGGCCGTTATGCCAGGACGACCGGAGGAGGGCGGGCGGGGTCAGCCGCTGATCGTCCGGCGCGGGCGTCCGCCGCCGCGCATCCGCTGCCGGGGCGGCGGGGCGGCCGGCTTGGGCCGCTTGAGGTGGTAGCGGTGCAGCTCGTTGTTGCCGGGCAGGGACGGGTCCTCGCTCATCGCGACCAGCTCCCAGCCCTGGTCGCCGGCCCGGTTGAGGTGGGCCAGCGCGGTGTCGCCGTAGGGCGTCACGTCGACCATGGAGCCGTCCGGGCCGTACCAGACGAAGACGACCTCCCAGCCGATGTCGTTCGTGGCCGCCTGGCGGCGGCGGACCAGCAGCGCGTACTCCCACTTGAGCATGAGGTCATTCTCACCCGCCGCGAGCGGGTCGGCACGGATCAATCTTCGGCGATCCGCCCGGCGGTCACCCGCAGCCGCCGGTTGGTGGTCACGGCGTCGAGCATCCGCCGGTCGTGGGTGACCAGCAGCAGCGTGCCCGGGTAGCTGGCCAGCGCCGATTCCAGCTGCTCGATGGCGGGCAGGTCCAGGTGGTTCGTCGGCTCGTCCAGCACCAGCAGGTTCACCCCGCGCCCCTGGAGCAGCGCCAGCGCCGCCCGGGTCCGCTCGCCCGGCGACAGGGTCGCCGCCGGCCGCAGCACGTGCCCCGCGCGCAGGCCGAACTTGGCCAGCAGCGTCCGCGCGTCCGCCGGCGACAGCTGCGGTACGGCGGCGCCGAACGCGTCGATCAGCGGCACGTCGCCGAGGAAGAGTCCCCGGGCCTGGTCCACCTCGCCGACTACCACGCCCGGGCCGAGCGCGGCGTGCCCCGAGTCGAGGGGGAGCCGGCCCAGCAGGGCGGCGAGCAGGGTGGACTTGCCGGAGCCGTTCGCCCCGGTCACCGCCACCTTGTCGGCCCAGTCGATCTGGAGGGTCACCGGGCCGAGGGTGAAGCCGCCCCGGCGTACGACGGCGTCGCGCAGCGAGGCCACGACGGCGCCGGCGCGGGGCGCGGCGGCGATCTCCATCCGCAGCTCCCACTCCTTGCGCGGCTCCTCGACCACCTCCAGCCGCTCGATGAGCCGGTCGGTCTGCTTGGCCTTGGCCGCCTGCTTCTCGGTCGCCTCGGCGCGGAACTTGCGGCCGATCTTGTCGTTGTCGGTGGCCTTGCGGCGGGCGTTCTTCACGCCCTTCTCCATCCAGGCCCGCTGGGTGCGCGCCCGCGCCTCCAGGCCGGCCCGGGTGTCGGCGTACTCCTCGTAGTCCTCGCGCGCGTGCCGGCGGGCCACCTCGCGCTCCTCCAGGTAGCCCGCGTAGCCGCCGCCGTAGTGCCGGACCTGCTGCTGATGCAGGTCCAGCTCCAGCACCCGGGTGACCGTGCGGGCGAGGAACTCCCGGTCGTGGCTGACCAGCACCGTGCCGGCGCGCAGCCCGGTGACGAACTCCTCCAGCCGCTCCAGGCCGGCCAGGTCCAGGTCGTTGGTCGGCTCGTCGAGCAGGAAGACGTCGTAGCGGCTGAGCAGCAGCGAGGCCAGCCCGGCCCGGGCCGCCTGGCCGCCGGAGAGGCCGGTCATCGGGTGCTCCAGGTCGACGGTGAGGCCCAACTCGGCGGCCACCTGCTCGGCCCGTTCCTCAAGGTCCGCCCCGCCGAGGGCGAGCCAGCGCTCCAGCGCCTCGGCGTAGGCGTCGTCGGCGCCGGGCGCGCCGTCGGTGAGCGCGACCGTCGCCGCGTCCAGCGCCGCCTGCGCGGCGGTGACCCCGGTGCGCCGGGCCAGGAAGTCCCGCACGGTCTCGCCGGGCCGCCGCTCGGGCTCCTGCGGCAGGTGCCCGACGCTCGCCGTGGGCGGGCTGAGCGTCACGCTGCCGCCCTCCACCGGCAGCAGTCCGGCGAGGGTACGCAGCAGCGTCGACTTGCCCGCCCCGTTCGGCCCGACCAGCCCCACCACGTCCCCCGGTGCGACCACCAGGTCCAGCCCGGCGAACAGTGCCCGGTCCCCGTGCCCCGCGGCCAGCCCCTTGACGATCATCGTCGCGCTCATCAGTGCCCGACCCTAT
>NZ_JBPQTK010000197.1:0-6949 GCF_051386315.1 Micromonospora sp. URMC 107 | reverse complement strand
AGCAGTTGCCGGTCCGGATCGCCGCCCAGCTCGCCCACGCTGTGGCCGACGGTGAGCGTGACGTCGTACATGGCCCCCGCCGAGGCGGCGCTTGCGGCCGTGGGCGGTCGGCGACCCGGCCGGCGGCGCAGCACCCGACGGGGGCGGGCGGCCTGCTTGAGACGTTCCTCACCGGCGTGGGCGAGGATGTCCCGCTGGAAGAGCGCGGCCTGCATCTTGGCGGCGATCTGCCGTTGCTCGCTGGCGATGGCGGCCTCGCGGGCCTTCATCTCCGCGATGGACCGCTCGATCTCCGCCAGGTGCTCGACCCACTGTGGCTGGTGCGCACCGCAGTGTGGGCAGCTGACAGCCGGTTTGATCTCCCGGCCGCACGAGGAGCACTCAAAGGTCGCCACGACACCCCTCCACCCGCACTGTGGACTACCACCTTGGCAGCATGCCCAATGTGGGCGCGGATTTCGACAGTTGTCGGCGGGTCCGGGGCAAAGATCGTCCACGCGGACGGCGAACGGCCGGTCGCGGAGCGTGCTCCGCGACCGGCCGTCGGTCGGCGATCGTCAGGGGCGGCCCATGCCGCGGTACTCCCAACCGGCCTGCGTCCACAGTGCCGAGTCCAGGCAGTTGCGGCCGTCGACCACCTTGCGGCCGGCGGCCAGCTCGCCGAGGGCGACCGGGTCGGCGTTGCGGAAGTCGGCCCACTCGGTGAGCACGCAGACCAGGTCCGCGCCGGTCACGGCCTCGTTGATGCCGGGCTCGTAGACCAGTTCGGGCGCGACCGCGCGGGCCCGCTCCATGCCCTGTGGGTCGTAGACGTGCACGTCGGCGCCGGCCTTGCGCAGCAGCGAGGCGACGGAGAGCGCGGGCGCGTCGCGTACGTCGTCGGTGTTGGGCTTGAAGGTCGCGCCGAGCACGGCCACGCGCGTGCCGGAGAGGTCCGGCCCGGCGGGCCCGGAGCGGCGGCCGAGCAGCTCGGCGGCGAGCTGGACCACCCGGGTCCGGCGGCGCAGGTTGATCAGGTCGACCTCGTGCAGGAAGCGCAGCGCCTCCCCGGCGCCCAGCTCCTGGGCGCGGGCCTGGAACGCGCGGATGTCCTTGGGCAGGCAGGCGCCGCCGAAGCCGAGCCCGGCCTGGAGGAACCGGTTGCCGATGCGCGGGTCGAAGCCGATGGCCCGGGCGAGGTGCGTCACGTCACCGCCGGAGGCCTCGCAGACCTCGGCCATCGCGTTGATGAAGGAGATCTTGGTGGCGAGGAAGGCGTTCGCGGCGACCTTGACCAGCTCGGCGGTGGCGAAGTCGGTGACCACCAGGGGCACCTCGCGGTCCTCCGTGGCGGCCAGGTCGAAGACGCCCTTGTGGGCGGCGTAGAGCATGCCGTTGGCCCACTCGCTCTTGACGCCGACGACGATCCGGTTGGGCCGCAGCACGTCGTCGACGGCGAAGCCCTCCTGGAGGAACTCCGGGCTCCACGCCACCTCGACCCCCAGGTCGGCGGGGGTGTGCTTGCTGACCAGCTGCTCGACCCACTCGGCGGTGCCGACCGG
Organism: Micromonospora sp. URMC 107; assembly: GCF_051386315.1. Lineage (NCBI taxonomy): Bacteria > Bacillati > Actinomycetota > Actinomycetes > Micromonosporales > Micromonosporaceae > Micromonospora > Micromonospora sp. URMC 107. The sequence continues at coordinate 5,408 of NZ_JBPQTK010000197.1, read as the reverse complement.
CACGGTCGACTTGCCGACGATCAGCGCCTTGCGGGTCAGGTGCTGGGCCAGGCTGGTGACCGACGCCTCGACGTACGACAGGTCGGCGCCCATCCCGTCGGCGCGCTGCGGCGTGCCGACGCAGATGAAGTGCACGTCACCGAACTCGGCGACCTCGGCGATGTCGGTGCTGAACCGCAGCCGCCCGGCCGCCAGGTTGCGCTTGAGCAGCTCGTCGAGGCCGGGCTCGTGGATCGGCACCTCGCCGGCGTTCAGCATGGCGATCTTGTCGTCGTCGACGTCGAAGCCGAGGACCTCGTAGCCGAGTTCCGCGTAGCAGATGGCGTAGGTCGCACCGAGATAGCCGGTGCCCAGGAAGGTCACCCGCGGTCGCTGTGCGCCGGAGGGGGGCGTCACCGCGGCGATGGCGGGCATCGGCTGGGTGTTCGGGTACGGGATCGTCACGCCTGTCTTCTCCGCTCGCGCTGGCGTCGCGTCGTCGCGTCGCGTTCTGCTGCGGCGCCTGGGCGGGCACCGGAGGGACTCTAACGTCTGCCTGTTCCATCATCGCCGGGCGGCGTCGGCGCTCCGTCACGGGTGAGGCTACGCGGCGGTAACATGAGCTGAACTCTGTCGCTATCCTTCAGTCTGCGCCGTCGGCGGTCAGGAGACGCTACAGACTGCGCATGATAGCGGTGAAGGGGAGGGGCCGACATGGCCGCAGAGCAGTCGTTCGACGTCTACCGGTTGCCCGAGGAGCACGAGGCGATCCGGGAGGCGGTCCGTGAGGTCTGTGCGGCCAAGGTGGCGCCGCACGCCGCCGAGGCGGACGAGACCGGCGAGTTCCCGAAGGCGTCCTACGACGCGCTGCGGGCCGCCGACTTCCACGCCCCGCACGTTCCCGTCGAGTACGGCGGCGCGGGTGCGGACGCCCTGGCCACGGCCATCGTGATCGAGGAGGTGGCGCGGGCCTGCGCCTCGTCGTCGCTGATTCCGGCGGTCAACAAGCTCGGCACCATGCCGCTGCTGCTGGCCGGCTCCGAGGAGCTCAAGCGGCGCTACCTGACCCCGGTGGCGGCGGGCGACGCGATGTTCTCGTACTGCCTCTCCGAGCCGGAGGCCGGCAGCGACGCGGCGTCGATGACCACCCGCGCGGTGCGTGACGGCGATCACTGGGTGCTCAACGGCGTGAAGCGCTGGATCACCAACGCCGGGGTCTCGGAGTTCTACACCGTCTTCGCGGTGACCGACCCGTCGGCCCGGTCGCGGGGCATCTCCGCCTTCGTGGTCGAGAAGTCCGACGCCGGGGTCAGCTTCGGCGCCCCGGAGAAGAAGCTCGGCGTCAAGGGCTCGCCGACCCGCGAGGTCTACCTGGACAACGTCCGGATCCCCGCAGACCGCATGATCGGCGCCGAGGGCACCGGCTTCGGCACCGCGATGAAGACCCTGGACCACACCCGGGTCACCATCGCCGCGCAGGCCGTCGGCATCGCCCAGGGCGCGCTCGACTACGCCAAGGGCTACGTCCAGGAGCGCAAGCAGTTCGGCAAGGCGGTCGCCGAGTTCCAGGGCGTCCAGTTCATGCTCGCCGACATGGGCATGAAGCTGGAGGCGGCCCGGCAGCTGACGTACGCCGCGGCCGGCAGGTCCGAGCGCGGCGACGCCGACCTGACCTACTTCGGCGCGGCGGCCAAGTGCTTCGCCTCGGACGCGGCCATGGAGATCACCACCGACGCGGTGCAGCTGCTCGGCGGCTACGGCTACACCCGGGACTACCCGGTCGAGCGGATGATGCGGGACGCCAAGATCACCCAGATCTACGAGGGCACCAACCAGGTGCAGCGCATCGTGATGGCCCGTCAGCTCCTGAAGGGCTGAGCGGTTCGGCGGGGGGGCCGGTCCGTCCGGCCCGCCCGCGATCGTCACCTGATCCCGGTGCCGTCGTCGCCCGCCGCGCGGAGCGGCCCGTCGTGGGGCCGAACCGCACCCCGGCGCGCGTACGGCCGGCTCGTCACCGGATCTCGGCCGTGTCCTCGTCCTCGGGCCGGGTGGTGCCGCGCGGTGGCGCCGACCACGGGGACGCCCCGCCGGTGCGGCGCGGCAGCGGCTCGGCCGGCGTCGGGTCCGGGTAGCCGAGGCTCGGCGGAGCGGTGTCCCGGTCGTTCGAGTCGGCCGGCGGCCAGTCGGTCAGCGTGAAGTCGGTGCGCTCCGGCCCCTCGGCGGGCGCCGGCGTCGGCTCGACCACCGGGCGCGGCCACCGCCGCCAGCGCTGGCCGCTGAAGGTGGCGACGACCAGCAGCAGGCCGATCAGGAAGAGCGTGCCGTTCTGCACCGGCAGGTGCAGCGGCAGGGGGTCGCCGAAGACCTTCCAGCCGTCCGGGATCCGGTCCCGCACCTCGAAGGGCGCGACGAACATCCCCACGTACGGGGCGGCGAGCAGCAGCCCGGCCACGAGCGGGCCGAGCGGTGAGGTGCGCAGCGTGCCGAGCAGGCCGAGCAGGATCCCGCCGACGGCGAGGTAGACGGCGGGCTCGATGAGATTGGCCGAGTTGGACGTGCCGATCTCGACCCAACGGTCGACGGTGCGCGCCGACCCGTCCTGCCCGAGGGTGACCAGCACCCACGTGACGGGCGCCACCACCAACCCCGCGAGGAAGCTCCAGAGATGTCGCATCCGCGCACCGTACCGTTTTCGACATGACCGAGCACCCCTCCACCGCGCCGGCCGGCAAGCCGACCTCGTACTCCCGGGTCACCCTGAGCCGGATCATGACCGCGGTCGACGTCAACCTCTACGGCACCGTGCACGGCGGGGTGCTGATGAAGTTCATCGACGACGTGGCGGGGGCAGCCGCGGCCCGGCACAGCGGCGGCACGGCGGTCACCGCGGCCATCGACGAGATCGTCTTCACCGAGGCGGTCCGGGTCGGGGACCTGCTGCACGCGCACGCCCAGGTGAACTGGACGGGGCAGACCTCGATGGAGGTCGGCGTCCGGGTGGTGGCCGAGCGGTGGGACTCGGCCGAGGACGAGCCGGTGCGGGTGGCCACGGCGTACCTGGTCTTCGTGGGCGTCGACCTCGGCGGCGCGCCGCGGGTGGTCCGGCCGGTGCTGCCGGAGAGCCCGGAGGACGAGCGCCGGTTCCGGGAGGCGGAGATCCGCCGCGCCCACCGGCTGGCCCGGCGGCGGGCCATCCAGGCCCACCGCGCCGGCTGAGACGTCAGGAAGGGCTCTTCCGCTCAGGAATCGGCCGTGCCCCGCCTCGCCCACACAGGGTGGTGCCGGGGCATGTGGGTTCCGCACGTGCGCCGACGGAGGTCGGGTGCGGAGAATGGCGCTCTGAGGTAGGGCAAGATGGCGCCACGGCCCATTTCACAGTGTCGTGCGGGGCCAGGGGAGGGTGGAGCAGTGGGTGACGTGCTGTGGACGCCGCCGGCGGACGTACGCGAGCGGTCCCGGATCGGGAGCTACCTGCGCTGGCTGCGTGAGCACCGGGGGCTGGACTTCGCCGACTACGACGAGCTGTGGCGCTGGTCGGTCACGGACCTCGACGCGTTCTGGCGGTCGGTCTGGGACCACTTCGGGGTGGTCGCGCACACCCCGCCGACCGCGACGCTGACCGACCGGGGGATGCCCGGGACCAGGTGGTTCCCCGGCGCCACGCTCAACTACGCCGAGAACGTGCTGCGGATGCCGGGCCGGGCCGACGACGACCCGGTGGTGATCGCGCACGGGCAGACCCGGGCGCCGGTGATCCTCACCGCCGCCGGACTGCGCGAGCAGGTCCGCCGGGTGGCCGCCGGGCTGCGCCGGCTCGGCGTCACCGCCGGCGACCGGGTCGCCGCCTACGCGCCCAACATCCCCGAGACGTACGTGCTGCTGCTCGCCACCAGCAGCCTGGGCGCGATCTTCTCCTCCTGCGCGCCGGAGTTCGGCACCCGCAGCGTCACCGACCGGTGGCAGCAGATCGAGCCGAAGGTCCTCGTCGCGGTGGACGGCTACCGCTACGGCGAGAAGCCGGTGGACCGGCGGGCCGAGGTGGCCGCGATCCGGGCCGCCCTGCCGTCGCTGGAGCACACCGTCGGCATCGCCTACCTCGACCCGGCCGGGGATCCCGACTCCGCGCCGTCGGGCGGCGCTCCGGACCGGACGACGGCCGCGTTCGAGGGCGCGCTGGCCTGGTCGGAGCTGGCCGCCGAGACCGACGAGCCGCTGACCTTCACCCCGGTCGCCTTCGACCACCCGCTCTACGTGCTCTACTCCTCCGGCACCACCGGGCTGCCGAAGCCGATCGTGCACGGCCACGGCGGCATCCTGCTGGAGCACCTGAAGATGCTGGCCCTGCACCACGACCTGGGCCCGGCGGACCGGTTCTTCTGGTTCACCACCACCGGCTGGATGATGTGGAACTTCCTGGTCTCCGGGCCGGCGGTGGGTGCGGCGATCGTCCTCTTCGACGGCAACCCGGGCCACCCCGACCTGGGGGCGATGTGGCGGCTGGCCGGCGAGACCGGCACCACGTACTTCGGCACGTCCGCGCCGTTCCTGCTGGCCTGCCGCAAGGCCGGGCTGGTGCCGAGGGAGACCGCCGACCTCACGGCGCTGCGCGGGGTCGGCTCGACCGGCGCGCCGCTGCCCTCCGAGGGCTTCACCTGGGTGTACGAGAACGTCGGCGACGACCTCCAGCTCCAGTCGCTCTCCGGCGGCACGGACGTCTGCACCGGCTTCGTCGGTGGCGTGCCGCTGCTGGCGGTGCACGCCGGGGAGATCACCTGCCGGGCGCTCGGCGCCAAGGTGGAGGCCCGTTCGGCCGACGGCACCCCGGTCGTCGGTGAGCTGGGCGAGCTGGTGATCACCGAGCCGATGCCGAGCATGCCGGTGGGCTTCTGGAACGACGCGGACGGCAGCCGCTACCGGGAGGCGTACTTCGACGTCTACCCGGGCGTCTGGCGGCACGGCGACTGGATCACCATCAACGACCGGGGCGGCTGCGTGATCACGGGCCGTTCCGACGCCACCCTCAACCGGGGCGGCGTGCGGCTCGGCACGGCCGAGTTCTACTCGGTGGTCGAGGGGCTCGACGAGGTCGTCGACTCGGTGGTGGTGCACCTGGAGGACGACGAGGGCGGCGCCGGTGAGCTGCTGCTGTTCGTGGTGCTCGCCGAGGGGCTGGAGCTGGACGACGCGATGCGGAGGAAGATCTGCCGCGAGCTGCGTACCGCGCTGTCGCCCCGGCACGTCCCGGACGAGATCCACCAGGTCAAGGCCGTCCCGCGCACCCTGTCGGCGAAGAAGCTGGAGGTCCCGGTGAAGAAGATCCTCACCGGCACCCCGGTGGACTCGGCGGCGGCCAGGGGCGCGCTGGCCAACCCGGAGTCCCTCACGGCCTTCGCCACCCTCGCCCAACACCGCACCCCCCGCCCCTGACC
>NZ_JBPQTK010000196.1:0-6993 GCF_051386315.1 Micromonospora sp. URMC 107 | reverse complement strand
GTCGCCAGCGGCGACGGGCCCCGCTCAGTCCGGTAGGGACGACGGAGCGACCCGGTCGGTCGCGGGGACCGGCGCCGGCACCGGAGCACCGTCGTCGTGCTGGCGTACCGCGGGCCGGCCCCGCGCCGGGCCGCCGCGCGCGCTGCCGAGCCGCCGGCCACCCCAGCGGCGCATGATCGGCCGCTCGACGCCGACGAAGAGCAGCCAGCCGGCGACCAGGTTCGCCACCAGGAAGGCGAGCAGGACGGCGATGGCGGTCGGCGTGCCGTACTGCTGGTTGTCCCCGAACAGCGCACGCCCGTGGTAGAGCACGATGCCCTGGGCCATGTAGAAGCCGAACGAGACGTCGCCGAGCCACTGCATCGTCCGGCCGCCGAGCAGGGTCCGCCGCCCCTCCCGGTCGGCGTCGGCGGCGGCGCAGATCAGGATGCCGATCGGCACCATGGTGGCCAGGCTGAACGCGTACACCGTCGGCAGGAACGTCGACACGGCGTAGCCGGCGACGGCCACGGCCGCCGCGGGCAGGACGCCGACCCGCGGCCATCGCCCGGCCAGCACGATCCGGGCCAGCAGCATCCCGAACAGGAACTCGAAGATCCGGGCCGGCGGGAAGAAGTAGCCGAACCAGAACTGCGTCATCGAGAGATCCGGAATGAACGGACCCTTCGGCATGTCCGGCACCACGAACAACGTGACGAGCACGACGCCGATCCCGCCGAGAACGGCGGCGCCCGCCCACGCCCACAGCCGGTTGTCCGCGATCCGGCGGACCGGGTTGATCAGGAACGGGAACATCACGTAGAAGAGCAGTTCGCAGGAGAGCGACCAGCTCGGTGGGTTGACGCTGATGGAGACGGCCGGGTCGGGGGAGAAGGAGTGCAGCAGCAGCAGGTTCGGCAGCCACGACGACACCGGGGTGAAGGTCGCCGCGAAGAGGAGCATCGCGACGGCCCAGGTGACGAGGTGGGTCGGGTAGATCTTCACCAGCCGCCGCCGGAGGAAGGTGCCGGCGCGGTCGCCGGGCCGGGCGGCCCAGGTGAGGACGAAGCCACTGAGGATGAAGAAGAACGACACACCCACGAAGCCACCGCCGGCGAGCACCCGCGCGTAGCCCTGGCTCCAGTCCGGGTCGGCGAACGGGGTGACGGGCAGGTGCGGCGGCACGGGCGCCATGAACTGCGACGTGTGGTAGAGGAACACGAGCAGTGCCGCGACGAATCGAAGACCCGTCAGTGACGGTAACTTGCTCCCGGCCCGCGGCGTGACCGCGGCGGGGTTTTCCGGACCGGATCTGGACATGCCACACCTTTCACTCCTTGTCGCCGACAATCGAGAGTGCGTGGGCAGCTCGATTTCACGACGATGACCGGGTCGAGACGCATTTCCGCGCAGGAAGCAAATCGTCGGGCCCCCGGCCCGACGGTTTCTCCAATATGGTTCTCGTCGCCGGTCGGCCCCGCATCTTTGGAAATGCTGAATCCGGGCGCCACCGGTGACGGTGGTGACGCCCCGTGCTATGGCGACCGTTTCGCGGGCGGCGGCGGGCCGGCGCCCGCCGCGCGTCCCCCGGGCGGATCAGTCGTCGGCGGGCGTCCTCTCCCACCGCTGCGGGCGCGCCCGGCGGTCCCGGTCCGGTCCGCCGGCGGGCGCCGCCGGTGGCACGGCCGCGCCCTCGCCGCCGGCGGGGCCTGCGACCGCGCGCCCGCGCAACCGCAGCGCGAACAGGCCGCCGAGCAGCAGGACGCCCACCACCACGCCCAGCGCCGGTCGCACGGCCGGCAGGAAGGCGTCGGCGAAGGCCGCCTCGGCCACGTCCCGGTACCTCTCCGCGAGCTCCGGCGGCGTCCCGGGCGGCACCACGAACCCGCCGGCCTGACCCGCGCCCAGCTTGGCGCCCTCCCCGGCAACCCCGTCGAACCCCGCCAGGAAGTCCGCCCGCGCCTGCGGGGGCAGCTGCGCCGCCCCCGCCCGGGCGGCCTCGGGCAGGGTGTCGGCCAGCCGGTGCTGCAGGACGGCGCCGACGACCGCCGCGCCGAGCGCGCCGCCCACCTGGCGTGCCGTGTTGAGCACGCCGGCGGCCGCGCCGGCCAGCGGGGCGGGGACGTGGCGCATGGCCTCGGTCGTGGTCGGCGCGATGGACGCCCCCATGCCGACGCCGACGGCGATCAGCGGTACGACGAACGTCGCGGCCGTGGCGCGCGGCGTGACCAGCAGCGCCATGCCCAGCACGCCGAGCGCGTAGACGGCGAGCCCGCCCGCGAGCAGGCGTCGGCCGCCGAGCCGGTCGGTCAGCCGCCCGGCGACCGGCGCGACGGCGCTGAGCACCACCGTCCAGGGCAGCGCGGCGAGGCCCGACTCCAGCGGGCTCATGCCGAGCAGCGCCTGCGTCTCGATCACGAAGACCAGCAGGAAGCCGTACAGCCCGAACGAGCTGACGAGCGTGATCAGGGTCGCCGGAGCGAAGTTGTCGAGGCGGAACAGGCCGGGCGGGACGAGCGGCTCCCGCTGCCGGCGCTCCCGCAGCGCGAACAGCACCCCGCACACCGCCGCGGCGACGAGGATCGCGGGGATGCCGACGGGCCCGCGCACCGTGCCCCAGTCGTGGCGTTCGCCCTCGATGAGGGCGTACATGAGGCCCACCAGCGCGGCGGTGGCCAGGAGCACGCCGACCACGTCGAGGTGGCGCGGCCGGCGGGTGCGCAGGTCGGGAACCAGCCACCAGGCCAGGGCGACACCCGCCGCGTTGAGCGGCACGTTGAGGTAGAAGATCCACTCCCAGCCGAGCCGGGTGATCACGAGACCGCCGAGGGTGGGCCCGCTGACGGCGGCCACGCCCGCGACGGCCGTGAAGATCCCGAAGGCGGCGCCGCGCCGCGCGGCCGGGAAGATGCCGGAGATGAGGACCAGCGCCTGCGGCAGCAGCGCCGCGGCGCCCACGCCCTGCACCACCCGCGCGGCGATGAGCTGCGCCGGGGACTGGGCCGCCCCGCAGAGCACCGAGGCCACCGCGAACACCGCCATGCCGGCCATGAAGACGGTACGCGGGCCGAACAGGTCACCGAGGCGGCCGGCGACGATCAGCAGGGACGCCAGCGCCAGCAGGTAGCCGTTCAGCACCCAGAGCATGCTGTCGATGCCGGTGTCCAGGGACCGCATCATGTCCGGCACGGCGGTGTTGACGATGCTCGTGTCGAGCAGGATGAGGAAGTTGCCGAGGCACAGCACCAGCAGGGCGGCCCACGGGTTGGCGGCTCTCGGTCGCGGCGGCGTCGTCACCGGCTCGACGCCCCGCTCCGGGTCACGGCTCGCCCGCACGCGACGTCCGGTCCTCGTACAGGCCCGCGCCGATCCGGCGGGCGGTGGCCAGGCTCGCCCAGGCCGTGACCGCGACCAGCGTGGCGTCGTCGGCCCCGCCGTCGCGACAGGCGGCGACGTCGGCGTCGGTCACCCGGTACGGCGCGAGCGCGGTCAGCAACGCCAGCCGGGCGACGGGTCGCTCGGCCGGCGACAGCTCGGCGACGGCGGCGTCGAACCACCGGCCGCCGCCCGGTTCTGCCGGCGGCGGGTCGGCCAGGCAGGTCAGGATCCGCCGCCGGACGTGCTCCGGCAGCGCGGCCTCCCCGGCGCGGCGGACCGCCTGGCCGGCCCGGGCGAAGGCGGCGGCCACGTGCGGCTGGCCGACGGCCCAGGCCAGGTCGGCCTCCGGCGGCGCGGGCGGCAGCAGCTCCAGGGAGCGGCCGGGCGGTCGCCCGGCGCGGGCCAGCGCCCCCATGATGCGGGCGGCCGTCCGGCGGACCCCGGCGCGGATCCCGGCCGGCGCCGGCGGCAACGGGGAGTCCTGGACGAAGACGCTCACCATCCGGTTGAGGTAGTGGAAGGTCACCGCCACGCCGATCAGCTCCGGCCCGTGCTCGGCGGGGAACGGCGGGGGCCGGCGGCGCGCGCTGGGGGCCCCGCTCTGCCGGGCCCACTCGGCCAGGGCCCGCAGCCGGGGCTCGCCGATGCCGCCGACCCCGGCGCTCAGCCACCCGCCCGCGTCGCCCAGCAGCCCGGCCGCCGTGGCGCCGTGCACCTCCACGCAGTACGGGCACCGGTTGCTCTCCGAGACGGCGGCGGCGACCACCTCCTTCGCCTCGCGGCCGACCAGGCCCTCGGCGAGCAGCGTCTCGCGCAGCATCGACCAGCAGGCCCGCAGCACGTCGGGGGCGGGAGAGTGCAGCAGCACCGGGGGCGCGAGGACGCCGAAGTCGTCGGCCATCTGCCGGTAGACCCGCGCGACGGGTCCCTCGGCGGCCTCCGGGGCGACCGGTGTCACGTGCCGGACGTGGGTCAGCATGGTGCGGCTCGTCACCCGAGCCAGTCGCCTGCCCATCGGTTTCCTTCCTGGTCGGGCGGACGCCGGGGCCGGGGGCGGGCGCGCCCCCGGCCCGCCGGGTTGCTAGCTGGGCACGACCTGGGGCACCGCGGTCACCGACCCGTCCGGCAGCGATCCGTGGTAGCTGACCGCCACGCCGCGCTCCTGCGCCGCGCGCACGATGCCGGGCACGGCCCGTTCGGCGAGCGCGGCGATGGTGAGGGCGGGATTGACGGTGAGCGCGCCCGGCACCGCCGAGCCGTCGGTGACGAAGATGCCGGGGTGCTGCCGCAGCTCGTGCCGGTCGTCGAGGGCCGACGTCGCCGGGTCGTCGCCGATCCGGCAGGACGACAGCGGGTGCACCGTGTACGCCCCGACCACGTCGTTGGTCCACGGCATCACCCGGGCCAGCCCGTCGCGCTCCAGGATGTCCCGGGCGTCCGCGTCGGCGGCGGCCCAGCCCCGCAGCGTGTTGGCGGTGGGCCGGTAGCGCAACGGGCCCCGGCCGAGCATCTGCTGGGAGATGCGGTCGGCGTTGCCGGTGGCCGGCGGCGGCCCGAAGACGCCCTCGTTGTCGTCCTCCGACATCGTGAACAGCGTCAGCCACGACTGCCAGCGGCGCAGCATCTCCTTCTTCTCCAGGCCGAACCAGCTCGGGCCCTGCGCGTCGGGCACCTGGGCGAGGATCGTGCCCAGCCCCAGCGGGAAGAACAGCTGCTCCAGCGAGTACCGCTCGTACTCGGGCAGGTCCGGGTCGAGCCGGTCCCAGGTCGCCACCGTCGGCCCCCGGCCGATCTGGTTGGCGTCGTAGCCCTTCCCGTTGGGCCGGCTGAGGCCGAGCACCTCCCGGACCCGGTCGTCGTCGAAGACGGCCGTGTTGAGCCGCTCCCCGTTGCCGGAGAAGTACCGGCCGACGGCGGGGGGCATCGTGCCCAGGGTGGGCTCCGAGCGTTGCAGGATCACGGGGGTGGCCCCGGCCCCGGCCGCCACGATGACGATCTTGGCGTCGATCGTCCCGCTGTCGTGCAGGATCCGGTAGTCCTCCGCGTCGACGATGCGGTAGTGCACCCGGTACCCACCGTCCTCGGTGCGGGAGAGGTGCTGCACCTCGTGCAACGGCCGGATCTCGGCGCCGTGCGCCAGGGCCGCCGGCAGGTAGTTGAGCAGCAGGGAGCGCTTCGCGTCGAAGCGGCACCCGGCCATCATCCAGTTGCAGTTGGTGCACTTGTCGACGTCCACGGCGGAGGGCACGGGATTGGCCGTGCGCCCGGCGTGCGCGCAGGCCGCCGCGAAGAGGCCGCCGGCGTACGGCACCTTGTCCCAGCTCTGCATCGTCACCGGCAGCGACTCGCAGACCCGGTCGTACCAGGGGTCGAGCGTGGCGCGGGTGATGGCCGCCGGCCACATCCGCCGGCCGATGCTGCCCTGCCGCTCGAAGACGAACTGCGGCGCGCGCGGCATGGTGGCGAAGTAGACGACACTGCCGCCGCCGACGCAGTTGCCGCCCAGCACGCTCATCCCGTCGCCGACGGTGAAGTCGAAGATCCGGGTGTACGACGAGCCGAGCTTGAAATCGTGGTCGAACTCCTCGCTGGACAGCCACGGCCCACGCTCCAGGACCACCACGCGCGCTCCGCCCGCGGCCAGGTGGTAGGCCGGGATCGCGCCGCCGAAGCCGCTGCCGATCACCACGACGTCGGTGCTTGCGCTACTGGTCATGCCGGGCTCCCTGTGGGGGTGGTGTGCGGGTGCAGTCGCGACAGCGGGCGTCCGTACGAGTACTCGGGGAAGCGCCACAGCCCGTCGTCGTCGGGCCGGGCGATGCCGATCGCCAGCAGCCCCGGATGCCCGGCGGCGAGCGCGTCGAGCGTGTTCATGTGCGCCGCGCTGTCGTAGGCCATGTTGCTGAACAGGGCGAGCCCCACCCACATCTCCTTCTCCGGGTTGTCCGGGGCGAGCAGGTGGCTCAGCAGCGCGGTGCGGTGGTCGAACGCGAGTGCGACGAAGGGCGGCACCACCGGGTCGAGGGTCAGGCCGTTCGCCTCGGCGTACCCGGTGGCGTGCGCGTTGAGGGCCTCGGTGAGCGTGCCCAGCATCATCGACAACCCGCCGGCCGGGTCCTCCATGAGGGCCAGCGCCCCCGACTCGACGGCGCCGCCGTCGGTCGAGACGCCGGCGATCGCCCGGTCGTCGGCCGAGCGCTTCACCCCCGGGATGATGGTGTCGGCGAACGCTTCCAGCGTCAGGACGCGTACCTGCTGTTCCTCGGGTGTTTCCGGTTGCACGGCGGCTACCTCCTTCTGGGGCGGGCGCGTCGGTGACCGGTCCCGCCAGACGTTTTTCGGGCAGCCTTGACCACCGCCCGGTAAGGCGACGGAAGCAAGGGATGAAATGGTGGTCGCCCGGAATGTTTCCGGGCGGTGGGGATGGTGCGCGAAGTCCTGCATCATCGTGGCTACGCAGGCAGATGGAACGCATCTTCTGTTTTGCTGAGGCCGACGTCTGCGGCGGGCGGGCCGATTAGCGTGGAAATTGCGGACGGCCGCGCGCGCAATTTCCGCGACGTCGCGCCGCCGCGTCGGCGGGCGCGGTGGACCGGGTGGCGCGCGGCACCGGTCCACGTGCCGGGAGGGCGGGCC
>NZ_JBPQTK010000195.1:0-7065 GCF_051386315.1 Micromonospora sp. URMC 107 | reverse complement strand
CCCCCCCCCCCCCCCCCCCCCCCCCCCACCGCGCGGCGGCCCGGGCCGGCCGCCGCTGCTCGTGCCGTCAGTTGGCGGTCTCCACCGACGGCTCAGGTACCTCGGCCTGCCCCGGCGCCTCGACGGCGCCACTCGGCGGGGCGTGTCGCAGCGTGGCGACGGCCACGAGGGCGAGGATGACGTACAGCGCCGCGCTCACGGCGACCACGACGTGCAGGCCGCTGGTGAAGGCGTCCCGTGCGGCCTCCAGCAGCTGGGCCCCGACCGGCCCGGCCAGCTGCTCCCCGGCGTTGATGGCGCCGACGATGCTCTCCCGGGCGCTCTGCGCCGCCTCGGCCGGCGTGCCGGCGGGCATGTTGTCGCTCAGCACCCCGCCGTACACCGCGGTGGCGACGCTGCCCAGGGCGGCGACGCCGAGGGCCATGCCGAGCTCGCCACTGGTCTCCGACATGGAGGCCGCCGAACCGGCCTTCTCCGGCGGCGTGTTGCGGAGCACCAGCTCGGTGCTGAGCGCCGCCTGCGGTCCGCTGCCGGCGCTGGTCAGGATCACGCCGACGACGACGAGCGCCAGCCCGCCGGCGCGGTCGAGCTGGGTGAGCAGCAGGTAGCCGACCGCGGCGACCAGGAAGCCGCCCGCGATGACGTAGGCCGGGCGGACCTTGCGGGCGATCGCCGGCGCGGTCATGGCCGCGGCGACCATGGCGAAGCCGGACGGCAGCATCAGCAGCCCGGCCCGCAGCGGCGAGAGGCCCGCGACCATCTGGAGGTAGAGGTTGACGACCAGGATGGTGCCGCCACCGATCGCGGCGCCGAGCAGCGCGATCACCAGCGCTCCGCTGAAGGACCGGTTGCTGAACAGGCGCAGGTCCATCAGCGGCTCGGCGAGGCGCCGCTGGCGGAGCACGAAGGCCACCCCGAACACCACGCCGACGACGATGGCCAGTGCCGGCACGGGCTCCCAGCCGCCCTTGGCCAGTTCCTTGATGCCGTACACCAGCGGCAGGATGGTGGCGAGGGAGAGCGCCACGCTGACCAGGTCGAGCCGCTTCGTGGAGGTGGTGTCACGGAACTCCGGCAGCAGCGCCGGGCCGGCCACGAGCAGCAGCGCCATCACCGGGACGGCGAGCAGGAAGACCGCTCCCCACCAGAAGAACTGCAGCACGGTGCCGCCGACCAGGGGGCCGAGCGCCATGCCGCCCATGAAGCAGCTCACCCAGACGCCGATCGCGGCTCCCCGCTGCGCCGGGTCCTGGAACATGTTGCTGATCAACGCCAGGGTGGACGGCATGAGGGTCGCGCCGGCGAGGCCCATCAGCGCCCGGGTCACGATCAGCATCTCGGGCGACGTCGAGAACGCGGCGACCACCGAGGCGATGGCGAAGGCCACCGCACCGATCAGCAGCAGCTTCCGGCGCCCGATCCGGTCGCCGAGGCTGCCCATCGTGATCAGGAAGCCGGCGATCATGAAGCCGTAGATGTCGATGATCCACAACTGCTGGACCATGGTGGCGCCCAGGTCGGCGCTGAGCTGGGGAAGCGCCAGGTGCAGCACACTGAGGTCCAGTGACAGCAGCAGTGTGGGAAGCGCCAGAACGGCCAGTCCCCACCACTCGCGCGAGGTGGCCCGCACACCGGGGTCGGGCGTCGCTGTGTTCATGTCCATGGCAAACCCTTCTGCGTCGTACAGGCGGTCGATTGCGGTGGCGGTGGGGTGGGCGGGGTCACGCGTCGTACCGGTCGTGGTGTCGCCACCACTGCTGCGGGTAGTCCAGCTCCTCCTCCTGCCGGCCCAGCGCCGTCAGGTCGAGGTAGTTGTAGGTGTTGATGAGCGCGTCGCCGCCCCGGGAGAAGGACGAGTAGGTGTGGAAGACGTCCGTCCCGTCGCGGAGGAACACGCTCAGGCCGGAGGACTCGGAGTCGTTGTTGGTGACGCCGAAGTCGGGGTTGAAGTCGCTGCCGAAGGACGAGAACCACGGCACCGTCCAGCCCATGCGCTGCCGGAACGGCTCGAGCTTGGTCAGCGGGGCGCGGGACACCAGCACCAGGTTGGTGTCCCGGGCGTGCAGGTGGGCCGGGTGGCCGAGGTTGTCGACCTGTAGCGAGCAGCCCACACAGCCCTCGTCCCAGTCCGGGTGGAACATGAAGTGCCGGACGATGAGCTGGCGGCGGCCGTCGAACAGGCCCACCAGGTCCACCGGGCCGTCCGGCCCCTGGAAGACGTACTCCTTCTCGACCCGGACCATCGGCAGTTCACGCCGCAGGGCGCTCAGCGCGTCGCGCGCCCGGGTGAGCTCCTTCTCCTTGACGAGGAGCTCCGCACGGGCCGCTTCCCACTCGTCCCGGCTGACAACTTTCGGCTGCGCCATCGTGTTTCTCCTGCGTTCCGTCTCTCGGGTGACCATCAGCGGCGCCCTCACCGCTGCCGACCCTGGTTGAGACGGCGGAACGCGGAAAAACTCATCGCTGCCCGCGACAGCACCGCCACGCACCGCACGGCCGGGCGCCGCCGCGGTCGCGGCAGTGACCGCCCAGGTCAGGACGGCAGTCCGCCGTACGGCCTCCGGCGGCGCGACTACGCCGGCCGGTTACGGGACACGGCGGCCAGCACGGCGGGCCCGGACCCGAGATTGCGGATGGACAGGGGCGCCAGCCCGTCGAACCACAGCACGTCGCCGCGCCCGAAGCGCTGCAACCCGCCGCCGGGGTACTCGACCTCGACCTGGCCGTACTCGAGGACGACGATCGCGTCGCCCCACTCGGCCGGGTCGACGGTCCGCACGGTCCCCGGATCGACCACCATCACGAGCAGCCGGAGCAGCGACGGCAGCCAACGGTTGAGGAAGGAGACCCGGTCGTCCTCGCCGCCGTCCATCAGCGGGACAGCGGCAGCCCGAAGGCCGGGAAGATCCGGGGGAGGAAGGCGGTGATCTCCACGATCTGCCCGCCCTCGATGCGGAGCACGTCGAGGCCGAGCGCCTGGTAGCGGGACCGCCCCGGCCCCCGCACGTAGCAGGCGACGGCGGGCTGACGGTTGGCCCGCGTGAGCACGTGGTACCAGTCCTTCCAGGCCGTGGGGCCGACCATCGCGGGCGTCCAGCTCTCGATGATCGCGTCCCGTCCCTCGAACCAGGTCGGCTTGGGCGGCATCGTGAAGCGGGCGTCCTCGCGCAGCAGCGCCGCGAGCGCCGACAGGTCGGCGCGTTCGGTGGCCTCCACGTAGCGCTGCAGCACCGCCCGTTCCTCCTGGCTCGGGTCGGTCGCCGCCGGCCACTCCATCCGGCGCTCCGGCAGGTGCCGCTTGAGGGTGGCGCGCGCCCGCTGCAGGGCGCTGTTGACCGCGGCGACCGTGCCGTCGAGCAGCGTGGCGGTGTCGGTGGCCGGCCAGCCGAGCACGTCGCGCAGGATGAGCACCGCCCGCTGCCGGGGCGGCAGGTGCTGGATCGCGGCGAGGAAGGCCAGCTCGATGGTCTCCTTGGCGACCAGCGCCGCGTCCGGCTCGACGTCGGGCGGCGCGACGGGCTCCAGCAACCGGTCCGGGTACGGCTGGAGCCACGGAACCTCCACCTGCGGCAGCGCCGTGCGCCCGGACACGGACCCGTGGGAGAGGGTGGGGGCGACGAGCTGGCGCGGCTGCCGGTTGTGGCGTTCGAGGAAGTCGAGGCAGGCGTTCGTGGCGATCCGGTAGAGCCAGGCCCGCACCGTGGAGCGGCCCTGGAAGCTCTCCCGCTTGCGCCAGGCCCGCAGGAACGTCTCCTGCACGAGATCCTCGGCGTCGTCGAACGACCCGAGCATCCGGTAGCAGTGGACCTGCAACTCCCGCCGGTGCCGTTCGGTCAGCTCCGCGAAGGTCTGTTCGTCGCCCGCCCGGACCGCGTCACCCACCGCCGCGTCCCCGACCGCCGCGGCCCCGGTCCCGCCCGGCCTCGCGCCAACTCCGCCCACGAACCGTCCTCCGTCCTGGTCAGCCGACCATCCACGCCCGCCCCCACAGATAAGACGACCGGCGGACCGCATAGTCATCGCTGCGGCGGGCTTCGTCCCCCGCCCGGGGCCGGTCGACCGGCCGACGGGATCCCGCGACGCGCGGGGAGCGGTGCGGTCGACCCGCTCCGGCGGGCCGGCCGGGTACCGCAACTCAGGAGATGCGATGCCACACAGCCCGCGATGACCATATAGCGCAGGGCTACCTGGCGCACCAGCCCCGGCCGTTCCATGACCTGACCGCCCCGACCGATCGAGCCGGAACGCCAGGGCAGGCTCCCTGCCTTCCGAGGGGGAAAAACCATGACACCGGTTGATCTGCAGAGCAAGGACTTCCAGTCGAACCCCTACCCGAGTTACGCCAGGT
This sequence comes from Micromonospora sp. URMC 107, assembly GCF_051386315.1. Classification (NCBI taxonomy): domain Bacteria; kingdom Bacillati; phylum Actinomycetota; class Actinomycetes; order Micromonosporales; family Micromonosporaceae; genus Micromonospora; species Micromonospora sp. URMC 107. Next base: position 2,717 of record NZ_JBPQTK010000195.1, on the reverse strand, counting down.
TGCGGGAGGAGTCGCCCGTCCACTTCGTCCGCGGCCCGATGAACTCCGAGATCTGGCTCATCACCCGGTACGAGGACGCCCGCGCCGCGCTCGCCGACCCCCGCTTCTCCAAGGATCCGAAGCGCGCGCCCGAGTGGGCCAAGGTGATGGCCGCCGGCGTCGGCGACGAGGGACCGCTCGGGGCCAACATGCTCAACAGCGACCCTCCCGACCACACCCGGCAGCGGCGCCTGGTCGGGATGGCCTTCACCCGCCGCCGGATCGAGCGGCTCCGCCCGCGGATCCAGGAGATCACCGACGAGCTCGTCGAGGCCATGGCGGCCCGCCGCGAGGTCGACCTGATCACCGGCCTGGCGTACCCGCTGCCGATCACGGTCATCTGCGAGCTGCTCGGCATCCCCGGCGAGGACCGTGACGACTTCGGCCAGTGGACCCGGATGCTGCTCGCGTCCCCGATGACCCCGGAGGGGGTGCAGAGCCGGCGGCAGGGCAACCAGAACATGGACCGCTACCTGACCGAGCTGATCGGGAAGATGCGGACCGAGGTCAACCCGGAGCTCGACTACGACTCCCAGCCCAACCTGATCAGCGCCCTGATCGTGCCCGGCAAGCAGGACCAGCTCTCCGAGCGCGAACTGCTCGGCATGATCAAGCTGCTGCTGGTCGCCGGCCACGAGACCACCGTCAACCTGATCGGCAACGGCACGGTCGCCCTCCTGCGGCACCCGGACCAGCTCCGTCTGCTGCGCGAACAGCCCGAGGTGATGTCCACCGCGATCGACGAGCTGCTCCGCTACGACGGTCCCATCGAGCGGGTGCCGATGCGCTTCACGACCGAGGACGTCGAGATCGCCGGAGTCACCATCCCCGAGGGCAGCGCGGTCAACATCGTGCTCGGCGCGGCGGACCGGGACCCCAACGTGTTCGGCGAGCCGGACCGCCTCGACCTCGCGCGCAAGGACAACCCGCACGTGGCGTTCGGGCACGGCGTGCACTACTGCATCGGCGCCCCGCTGGCCCGGGTCGAGGGCCAGATCGCCTTCGGCACGCTGCTGCGCCGCTTCTCGAAGATCGAGCTCGCCTGCGCGTACGAGGAACTGGAGTGGCGCATCGGCGGACCGAACATCATGCGCGGCCTCGCCGCGCTGCCCCTGGTCCTCACCCCCTGACCCGCCGCTCGACACGGACACGGAAAGGAGAGCCATGCGGGTCCTCTTCCTCGCGGGCATCAACAAGTCACACCTGTACGCGATGACTCCGCTGGCGTGGGCGTTCCAGATCGCCGGGCACCAGGTGCGGGTCGCCAGCCAACCGGATCTCGCGGACGACGTCATGCGCACCGGCTTCCTGCCCGCGCCGGTCGGCGAGGTGCTGCGCATGAACGAGAAACTCGGGCCGGCCGCGCCGCCCCGGGTCGACGACGGGCAGCCCCGCACGTGGGTGAAGCCGGTCGACGGCAGCTTCCCCGAGGATCCCCACGGTCACCTGGAGTCGATCTCGACGGGCTTCTTCCCGCTCGTCTGCCCGGACAGCCTCTTCACGGACCTGATCGACTTCGCCCGGGAGTGGCGGCCGGATCTGATCATCTGGAACTCGCTGGCACTGGCCGGGCCGGTGGCCGCCCGGGTGAGCGGCGCGGCGCACGCGCGCCTGCTGTTCGGCGCCGACGGGCTCGGCCAGATCCGGGCGGCCTTCCACGCCGCCAGCGCCCGCAACCCGTCCGGCCCGCTCAACGACCCGCTGGCCGACTGGCTGCGGCCGTTCCTCCAACGGTACGGGCACGACTTCGACGAGGAGATCGCGCTCGGACAGTGGACCATCGACCCGATGCCGTCCTGGGTCTGGCACCCGACGACGAACGTGCACTACGTGCCGATCCGCCACGTGCCGTACAACGGGCCGACCCGGGTCCCGGACTGGCTGCGGGAACCGCCCGGCCGGCCCAGGGTGTGCCTGACCCTCGGGGTCTCGCACCGGGAGTCGCACGGGGTGGAGGCGTCCGCCACCGACCTGCTGGAGGCGGTGTCCGACCTCGACATCGAGGTCGTCGCCACGCTCGACAAGCGGCAGCTCGCCGAGCGACCGCGGATTCCGGACAACGTCCGGGCGGTGGAGTTCGTCCCGATGAACGTCCTGCTGCCCACCTGCTCGGCGATCGTCCACCACGGCGGCACGCAGACCTTCGCCGCGGCGGTGGAGAGCGGGGTGCCCCAGCTCATCGTGCCGAGCGCGTACTGGACCGAGAAGTGGTGGGGGCCGGTCGCCGAGGGCAACGGGCTGGAGCGGCGGGGCGCGGGCGTCTACGTGGCGGACTCGGACTTCCTGACCCCGGACCTGCTCCGCGACGAGCTCGTCCGGGTGCTGAAGGACCCGACGTTCAAGGAGAACGCCGGCCGGCTGCGCGCCGAGCGGATGGGCACGCCCACCGCGAACGAGCTCGTCCCGGTGTTGGAGAAGCTGACCGCGCAGCACCGCCCGCGCGCCTGAGACCGGCCGGAACCGCCGGCCGCAGTGAGCGAGGGGTCCGCGCCCGACCGGGCGCGGGCCCCTTCGGCGTACCGGCGGTCCACCTCACGCTCGGCACCGGGACCGCCGGACGGCCCGGCAGCCCCGACGACCGGACGGGGCGGCGGCCCCCGACGACCGGACAAGCCGACCACCGGACGGCCCTGCCGCCCCCGACGAACGGACGGCCCGGCGGCTTCGCGCCGCCGGGC
>NZ_JBPQTK010000194.1:0-7553 GCF_051386315.1 Micromonospora sp. URMC 107 | reverse complement strand
TCCCCGCCCAGCCCACCGGCGCCGATCCGTACGCGCCGGCCGACCCGTACGCCCCGGCGGACCCTTACGCGGGCGGCGACCCGTACGCCGGGATGCAGCAGGCCTCCGGGCAGCCCGCGCCCGCCGCCTACCCGCCGGCCTACCCGAACTACGGCTACGCCCCCGCGTTGAAGACCAACGGCCTCGCCATCGCCGCCCTGGTGCTGGCGCTGGTCGGCATCGGCTCCTGCGTCACCGCGCCGATCGGCGCGATCCTCGGCCACGTCGCGCTGAACCAGATCCGGCAGTCCGGCGAGGGCGGCGAGGGCATGGCGAAGGCCGGCATCATCGTCGGCTGGATCGTCACCGGCCTGTACCTGCTGGTGATGCTCTTCTACGTGGCGATCATCGTCTTCGCGATCTCCCAGTCCGGCAACAGCACCTACTGACGCGACGGTGCCGCCCCGGCGCGGACCGGGGCGGCACGGACGTCGGAAGTGCGGAACTACTCCGCCGGCGGGGTGAACGACGAGGTGCGGGTCATGCCCGCGGCCCGGCCCTTCGCCGCCACCACCAGGGCCATCTTGCGGGACGCCTCGTCGATCATCTCGTCGCCGAGCATCACCGCGCCGAGCCGGCCGCCCGCCTCGGACGTGTAGTGCTCGTACGCGTCGAGGATCAGCTCGGCGTGGTCGTAGTCGGCCTGGGCCGGCGAGTAGACCTCGTTCGCGGCGTCGATCTGGCCCGGGTGCAGCACCCACTTGCCGTCGAAGCCGAGCGCCGCCGAACGCTTGGCCACCTCGCGGAACGCGTCCACGTCGCGGATCTGCAGGAACGGGCCGTCGATGGCCTGCTTGTCGTGCATCCGGGCCGCCATCAGGATGCGCATGAGGATGTAGTGGTAGGGGTCGCCCGGGTAGTCCGGGATGAGCGCGCCGACCACCAGGGACTTCATGTTGATCGAGGCCATGAAGTCGGCCGGGCCGAAGATGATGGTCTCGACCCGGGGCGAGGCGGCCGCGATGGCGTCCACGTTGACCAGGCCGGCGGCGTTCTCGATCTGCGCCTCGATGCCGATCCGGCCGACCTCCAGGCCGAGCGTCTTCTCCAGCTGGGTCAGCGTCATGTCGAGCCACTGCACCTGGGCCGCGTTCTGCACCTTCGGAAGCATGACGCAGTCGAGATTGGCGCCGGCCCCCTCCACCACGTCGATGACGTCCCGGTAGGTCCACGGCGTGGTCAGGTCGTTGACCCGGACGACGCGGGTCTTGCCCGACCAGTCGCCCTCGTTGAGCGCCGCGACGATGTTCTTACGGGCGTCGGGCTTGGCCAGCGGGGCGACCGCGTCCTCCAGGTCGAGGAAGACCTGGTCGGCCGGGAGCCCCTGGGCCTTGCCGAGCATCTTGACGCTGGAGCCGGGTACCGCGAGGCAGGACCGGCGGGGGCGACCGACTGCGGCCATGGATGCGCTCCTTCCAGCGTGCGGAGGGCACGCCGACGTCATCTGACGAGAATGCGAGGGCTTGACGATCCCCCCAAGAGTCTTTGTGACGCCACGGTAACCTCGTGCCGTGACCGGGGTGAATGGACCTGTGGAAGATCTCACTGGGCGTCGACTCGTGGTGGTGACGGGGGCCAGTTCGGGCATCGGCCTGGCGGCCGCCGTCGACCTGGCGCGCCGCGGTGACCAGGTGGTACTGGTCGGTCGGGACCCGGCCCGGCTCCAGGCCGCGGCGGAACAGGTCCGGGAGGCGGCCGGCGAGCGACCGGAGCTGTTCCGGGCCGACTTCGCGGTGCTCGACGACGTCCGCCGGCTGGCCGGGAAGCTGCGGGAGGCGTACGACCGGATCGACGTGCTCGCCAACAACGCCGGGGCGATCGTGCTCCAGCCCCTCACCACGGTCGACGGCTTCGAGCTGTCGATCCAGGCCAACCACCTGGCCCCGTTCCTGCTCAGCAGCCTGCTGCGGGACCGGATCGGCCGGATGGTGGTCACCGCCTCGGCCGCGCACCGCAGCGGCGTGCTCGACCCGGCCGACCTGAACGCCACGCTGCGCCGCTACCGGCCGATGCGGGCGTACGGCACCAGCAAGCAGGCGAACATCCTCTTCGCGGCCGAGGCGGCCCGGCGCTGGCCGGAGATCCCCACGTACTCCTACCACCCGGGGGTGGTGCGCAGCAGGTTCGGCAACGACAGCCGGCTGGTCGCCCTGGGCATGCGGTTCCTGCCGTTCCGCAGCCCGGAGAAGGGCGCCGAGACGCTGGTCTGGCTGGCCAAGCAGGACCCGGCGCGGCTGATCACGGGCGGCTACTACGCCGACCGGCGGCTGCGCCGGCCGCTGCCCAAGGCGGCCGACCCGCAGCTCGCCGCCCGGCTCTGGACAGCCAGCGCCGAGGCGGTCGGCGTCGCGGCCTGACGGTGCCGGCCGCGGCCGGGGCGCTGCCATACTCCGCCGCATGACGACGGGGAACGGCACCGACACGCACGACGGGCCCGCGGGGACGGGCGGCGACGACACCCTGCGGGTGCTGGGCCGGGACAAGGAGCTCCAGGCACGGCTCGACGCCGAGCCGGGCGACGCCGCCCCGGCCACCCGGGTGCTGGAGGTCCACGAGGTATGAGGCGGTCCCGGCCGATCCGGCACGGGGGTGTGTTCACAGTGGACTTGCTGATACGGTGCCTTGCAGTGATCAACGCCGATGAGTGAGGGGAGAGCGCACATGACCGAGCAGGTCGAGGCCTTCGAGCCGGTGGCGTCCGACGACTACGACCAGGAACTGACGTGCCTGGAGCCGCCGGTCGAAGCCTGACCAGTCGTGCGAGTCCGTGTGTCGCGGCTGGTCGTCTTCCTGTGGCGAGACGGTCAACTGGTCTGCGACGACCCGCTGAGGCACCGGCAGTTCGCGTTGACTGTTGAGGCGGAGAGGCTGCTGCGCGACTACGCCGACTGGGCCGAGCTCGACGGCCGGCTCGCGCAGCAGCTTCTCGACGCCCACGTCCTCGTCGCCGAGGGTTCGCCGGAACACGCCCGGGAGGAACGCCTCGGCGCCTGGCGCGACCTGGGACCGGCCGCCACCTACTACCACCTGGCCAGCCGGACGCTCGGCAGCGACGTCTTCCGGTCGGCGGCCGAGGACGCCGCGGTGCTGCGCGCCAAGACCGGCCAGCCGGACCCGGTCAAGGAGTACGACGGGCCGCGGATCGCCCTGCCCCACGCCGACCCGCCCGCGGTCGACTTCACCAGGGTCCTCGACGCCCGGCGCTCGACGCGCTGGTTCGACCCGGACCGCCCGGTGCCGCTGTCGTCCTTCGCGGCCCTGCTGCGCTGGACGGCCGGCGTTCGCCACGAGGTGGACGTCTCGGGGGTCGGGACGGCACTGCTCAAGACCGTTCCGTCCGGCGGAGCCCGTCATCCGGTCGAGGTCTATCCCGTGGTCCGCGACGTCGAGGGGCTGGAGCCCGGCGTCTACCACTACGCGGTGCGCCGCCACGAGCTGGTGCGGCTCGCCGCCGTGAGTGACGAGGACGAGCTGCGCGGGTGGTGCGGTGGGCAGCCGCACGCCGCCCAGGCCAACTTCCTGCTGATGTACGCGGCGGTGCTCGACCGGACCGTGTGGAAGTACCCGGCCGCACGCGCGTACCGTGCGCTCCTGCTCGACGTCGGTCACCTCAGTCAGACCGTGTACCTCACCGCGACCGCGCTCGGTCTCGGGACGTTCTTCACCGCCGCCACCCGCGACGCGCCCGTCGAGGACGCCCTCGGCCTGTCCTGGCCGGACGAGATCCTCCTCGGCGTGTCCGGCGTCGGCGTGCCGCACCCCGCCGAGCGGGAACGCCAGGCGGCGATGCTCGCCGGCGGGGACGCGGCGTTCTCCTTCCCCCCGGACGCCTGGCACGGACGCGGCGAATGACGCCGACGGTGACGGTCGACCTGTCCAGGCTGGACGCGAACATCTCGCGGTACGGCAGGCGCGCGGCTGAGGCCGGCGTCGCCCTGCGCGCCCACGTCAAGGGACACCGGACCCCCGAGATCGCCGCCCGGCAGGTGGCCGCGGGCGCCGTGGGCGTCGCGGTCCACTCCGCGGCCGAGGCCATGGCCTACCTGAAGGTGGGCGTGACGGACGTGGCGGTGGCCTGGCCGTGGCGCGATCCGTGGCGGTGGACCAGGTTCGCGCAGCTCGCGCGGCACTGCGCGGTGACGGTGCACGTGGACCACCCGGACGCGGTGGCCGGGCTCGGCGCGGCGGCCGAGGCCCACGGCGTCGAACTCGGCGTACGGATCGAGGTCGACACCGGTCTGCACCGGGTCGGCGTCGACCCCGACGCGGCCGGGGAACTGGCCGCCACGGTCGCGAGGACGCGCGGGGTGCGCCTGGCGGGCGTGACCGGGTACGTGGGGCTCACCGACGCCGCCGCCGCGCGCGACCGGGTCGGGCTGGGCCGCCGCCAGGCGTTGCTGCTGGTGTCGGTCGCGGAGCGGATCCGCGCGGCCGGGTCGCCCTGCCCGACGGTGAGCGTCGGCGGCACACCGACCCTGTCCGGCGCGCTGGACGTCGCCGGCGTGACCGAGGTGTGCGCGGGCGCGTACGCGCTGCTCGACGGCGGATTCGCCCGGCTGGGCGAGTGCGACCCCGAGGCGGTCGCGATCGCCGTCACCACGACCGTCACCGGGAACGACGGGCGGGTGCTGCGCACCGACGCCGACGCGCTGCTCGCGGGCGCCGACCAGACCTGGATGAGCGGTGTCGTGATGACCGCCCCCGACGGCGCGCCGGTCTCCCCGGCCTCGGTGTCGGTGGGCGACGAGCTGCGGGTGCTGCCCGGGCACGTGTGCCCCGTGGTGGCCCGCCGGCCGCTGCTGCACGTGCTCGACTCCGGCGAGCCGGTGGCGCGGTGGCAGGCGCTGGTCCGCCCGGACCGGGCATGACCGACGCCGTCGCGTCCGTGGACCGCCCGGCGGACCCGCTGCGCGAGCGCCGGTTCGTCCTGTTCGCCGCCGCCCGGACGGTCTCCGTCTTCGGCAACGCGATGGGGCCGCTCGCGCTGACCTTCGCCGTGCTCGACCTGCCCGGCGGATCGCCTCCGGCGCTGTCGCTGGTGCTCGCCGCGATCTCGGTGCCCCGGATCGCGCTGATGCTGCTCGGCGGCGTCATCGGCGACCGGCTGCCGCGGCACCGCGTACTGGTGGCGGCGGAGCTGATGTGCGGCACGGCGTACGGCGCGATGACCGTCCTCGTCCTGACCGGGCGGGCGGGCGTCGCCGCCCTCGCCGTCTGCGCGGCCGTCGCCGGCACCGCCTCCGCGCTGCTGCTGCCCTCGCTGAACGGGTTGACCGCGCAACTCGTCGCGCCGCAGGCGCGGCAACGCGGCAACGCCGTCCTGCGGCTGGGCACGAACACCGCCACGGTGGCGGGCTTCACCGCGGGCGGCGCGCTGATCACCTGGCTGGGGCCGGGCTGGGCGCTGGCCCTCGACGCCGCGACGTTCGCCGTCGCCGCCGGGCTCCTCGCGCGGCTGCGCCTCGCCGGCGCACCCCGGCCGGCCAGGCGGGACCTGCCGGCCGAGCTGCGCGACGGCTGGCGGGAGTTCGTCCGGCGGCGCTGGCTGTGGCAGGTCGTGCTCGCCGCGGCCGTGATCAACGCCGCCGTCGGGGTCACCTTCGGGCTCGCCGGGCCGTTGCTCGCCAGGGCGCACCTGGGCGGCGCGAGCGCGTGGTCCGGTGTCCTGGCCGGGTACGCGGTGGGCATGTTCGCCGGTGTGCTGGTCGCGATGCGGATCCGGACGACCCGGCCCCTGCGCACGGCCGTACTCGCCGTGTCGCTGCTGGGACTGCCGGCGCTGCTGCTCGGAGCCGGTGCCGCGCTGCCGTTCGTGATCCTCGCCGCCGTGCTGGCCGGGGTGGCCTTCGACGTCTTCGGCGTGCTGTGGGAGACGACCGTCCAGTCCGAGGTGCCGACCGAGGCGATGTCCCGCGTGAGCGCGTACGAGTGGCTGGGGGCGGTGGGACTGGGACCGCCGGTCATGATCGCCGCCGGTTTCGTCGTACCCGCGCTCGGCGTAAGGACGACCCTGCTCGGTCTGGCCACGGTGATCTTCATCGCCGCGCTCGTCCCGCTGGCCAGCTCCCCCGTCCGGCACTACGAAAGGCAACTCGATGGCCGAGTACGTTGACGCCTTCGTCACGGCGTATGACCGCTTCTGGGCGCCGTACCCGGAGCGGATGGGCGACGCGTGGCTGCGGCTGCACGCGCACGTCGCGCCCGGATCGGAGCGGAGCCTGCTCGACGTGGGCTGCGGTACGGGCATCGTGGCCGCCCGGTTCGCCGCCGCCGGCTACCGGGTCGTGGGCGTGGACGTCTCGGCGGCGATGATCGCCCGCGCCCGGGAACGGCTGGCCGGCACCGACGCGGTGCTGCTGGCCGCGGACGCCGCGGACTTCGAGGTGCCGAGACCCTGCGCGTTCGCGGTCTCCACCTACGACATCGTCAACCACGTCGGCGGGATCGACCGGGTCCGCGCCTACCTGCGCTGCGTCCACCGGGCGGTCGCTCCGGGCGGCTGGTTCGGCTTCGACATGTCCACGGTCAGGGGCCTTCTCGCCGACGTGCCACCGGTCACGCGGCAGGACGGAACCGTCTCGGTGGTGGTGGCGCGGGGCCCGCTCGACGGTGATCGCCGCCCGCTGCACGTCACCGGTGAGCTGCGCGCCGACGACGGCCGCGCGACCCCCTTCGCCACGACGATCACCAACACCGCCCATCGGATGGCCGACGTGCTGTCCGCGCTGGCGGACGCCGGCTGGGTGACGAGCCACGTCGCCGCCGTCGACGACCTGCTCACCCCCGTACCGGACCCGGAGGCGCTACCCAGGGTCGCCGTGGTCGCCCGACGCCCCTGACCGCCGCCACCCGACCCCCTGCCGCCGCCCGGGCGCGGCGAGGGACGGGGGTGGCGGGCTGCGCTGCCGGCGCTCCTGAGCTGCGCAGGGACCGGGGTGGCGGGCTGCGCTGCCGGCGCCGCGGAGGGACCGGGATGGGCGCGACGCCCGCGGATTCGCGGGTCAGTCGGGTGCGGGGCCGGCGTCGGCGGGGACGACGGCGGGGATCGGTCGGACGCGGCGGGCCGCGCGGGCGCCGCCGAGCACCACCACCGCGACGCCGGTCAGGAGCAGCGCCAGCCCGAGCAGGGCCGTGACCCCGGGCAGCTGCCCCAGCCAGGCCCAGCCGATCAGGGCCGCGCCCGGGGCCTCCAGCAGGGCCAGCACGCTGACCGTGGTCGCCGAGACCTTCTTCAGCGCGTAGTTGAACATCGAGTGCCCGAGCAGTTGGGCGCCGGCCACCAGGGCCAGCACGACGAGCCAGGTGCCGGTGTCGAAGCCGGTCAGCGGCACCCGGCCGACCAGGCAGACCACGAGCAGGACCAGCGCGCAGACCCCGTAGCAGATGGTGGTGTACGTGGTCGTGCTGATCGTCGTGCGGGCGCGCTCGCCGAGCGCGGTGTAGACGGCCGCGAAGAGGCCGCCGGCCACCGCGAGCAGGTCGCCGGCGACGGCCCGGCCGGAGACGGCGAAGTC
>NZ_JBPQTK010000193.1:0-7865 GCF_051386315.1 Micromonospora sp. URMC 107 | reverse complement strand
GAGGCCCTGCACCTGGCCGCCCGCGGCCTGCTGCTGCCCGCCGTGACCGCCGCCGGACACGACACCTGGCGGGTCGGCGGGGGTGAACGTGACGGCGTGGGAGCCGATCGTCACGGGCGTCCTTCCGGTCCGGCGGTCAGGTCCTCGGCGGTGCTGGCGGCGCTCGTCGCGGGGCGATCGTGGTCCGCGCGATCGTGGTCCGCGCGATCGTGGTCCGCCGTCGCGCCGGCGGCCGGGTCGGTCACCGGCCGAGCCTGCGGTATCGGCGTACCGCCAGGGGCAGGAACACGGCGGTCAGCAGCAGCGGCCACGCCACGGCGAGTGCGACGGCGTGCTGCGCGGCGAACGACTCGCCACCCCAGCCGGGGTTGGCGAACAGTTCCCGGCACGCCGCGACGGTCGCCGACAGCGGGTTCCACTCGGCGACCGCGGCGAGCCAGCCGGGCATGGTGTCGGGGGAGACGAACGCGTTGGAGCTGAACCCGACCGGCCAGACCAGGATCTGCAGCATCACCACCGACTCGGGTCTGCGCAGCAGCAGCGCCAGGTGGATGCCGACCCAGATCAGGGCGAAGCGCAGCAGCAGGAGCAGCCCGACGGCGGCCAGCGCCGCCGGGGCCCCGGCCCGCCACTGCCAGCCGACGGCGACGCCGCAGGCGAGCATGACGGCCAGGCCGGCGGCGCTGTGCAGCAGGTCGGCGGCGGCGCGGCCGGTGAGCACCGCCGAGGACGTCGTCGGCAGCGACCGGAATCGGTCGGTGACGCCGCGCGCGGCGTCGGTGGCCACGGCCGCGTACGTCGACTCGATGCCGAAGAGCACCGTCATGGCGAACATGCCGGGCAGCAGGAACTCGCGGTAGTCGCCGCCGCCGGGCACGCTCATCGCGCCGCCGAACAGGTAGCCGAACATCAGCACCATCAGCACCGGGAAGAGCAGCCCGACGACGAACTGCCCGGGTTGGCGCCGCCAGTGCGCCAGCGCCCGGCCGGTGAGGGCGAGGCCGTCGGCTACGGCCCAGCGCAGCCGCCGCGGCGTGGGGTGGACGGTCGTGGCGCTCATGCGGTCACCTTCCGCGCGTCGGGGTGGGCGGTGGGGGAGTCGTCGGTGAGCCGCAGGAACACCTCGTCGAGGGTGGGGCGGCGCACCGCGACGTCGGCGGCGCTCAGCCCGGCGTCGTCCAGCGCCCGCAGCACGGCGGCCAGCGCGGTCACCCGCCCGGTGACGGCGACGCTCAGGCGCAGGCCCGCCGCGTCGACGAGCGGCGTCGCGGCGACGGCGGCGCCGACGACGCGTACGGCCCGGTCCAGGTCGTCGGCGCGGGTCAGCACGACGTCGACGCGGTCGCCGCCGAGCGCGGTCTTCAGCTGCTCCGGGGTGCCGTCGGCGACGACCCGGCCGGCGTCGACGACCCGGACGGTGTGGGCGAGCTGGTCGGCCTCCTCCAGGTACTGCGTGGTCAGCAGCACGGTGGTGCCGTCGGCGACGAGCCGGCGCACCGCGTCCCACACCTGGGCCCGGGCGCGCGGGTCCAGGCCGGTGGTGGGCTCGTCGAGGAAGAGCACCGGCGGGTCGAGGATCAGGCTCGCCGCGAGGTCGAGGCGGCGGCGCGTCCCGCCGGAGTACGTGCCGACCGGCCGGTCGGCGGCGTCGGTCAGGTCGAAGCGGGCGAGCAGGTCGGCGGCCCGGGCGCGGGCCCGCGCGCCGCCGAGGTGGTGCAGGCGGCCGAACAGCACCAGGTTCTGCCGGCCGCTGAGCACCTCGTCGAGCGCGGCGTGCTGCCCGACCACGCCGATGCGCTCGCGGACCCGCCCGGGTTGGCGCAGGACGTCGGCGCCGGCCACCCGCGCCGCCCCGGCGTCGGGGCGCAGCAGGGTGGTCAGCACCCGTACCGCCGTGGTCTTGCCGGCCCCGTTCGGGCCGAGCAGGGCGCAGACGGTGCCGGCGGGCACCGTCAGGTCCAGGCCGTCGAGGGCCTGCGTGCCGCCGTAGCGCTTGCGCAGCCCTTCGGCCTCGATGGCCGCTCCGTCGTCGTGCATCGGCGCCCCCGTTCCGCTCGTTTCGTACGCCGTACCGTACAGCATACGGTACGGCGCACGCTACAGTGCCGGGATGACGACCGAGTACAGCGGCACCGGCGACCCCGCGCGCAGCCTCGCCCTGCTCTGGCGCACCCGCGAACGCACCAGCCGCAAGGGCCGACCCGACCTGTCCGTGGACCGGATCGTGCGCGCCGCCATCGAGGTGGCCGACGCCGAAGGGCTCGCCGCCCTGTCCATGCGCCGGGTCGCCGAACGACTCGGCGTGGGCACCATGTCCCTCTACACCTACGTCCCCGGCAAGGGCGAACTGCTCGACGTCATGCTCGACACCGTCTACGGCGAGACCGCCCGCCCCGACGACGTGCCCGGCGGCTGGCGCGGCCGGCTCACCCACGTCGCCCGCGAGACCTGGGCGCTCTACCTGCGCCACCCCTGGCTGCTGCAGGTCGCCACCACCCGCCCCCCGCTGGGCCCCAACGTCATCGCCCGCTACGAGTACGAACTGCGCGCCGTCGACGGCATCGGCCTGAGCGACCTGGAGATGGACGCCGTCGTCACCCTCGTCTCCGGCTACGTGCACGGCGCCGTGCGCAGCGCCGTGGAGGCCGCCCAGGCCGCCGCGCACACCGGCATGACCGAGCAGCAGTGGTGGCAGGCCCACGCCCCCTACCTGGAGAAGGCCCTCGACCCGCGCCGCTACCCCCTCGCGGCCCGCGTCGGCACCGCCGCCGGCCAGGAGTACCAGGCCGCCGCCGACCCCCACGGCGCGTTCGAGTTCGGCCTGGCCCGCATCCTCGACGGCATCGAGGTGCTCGTCGCCGCCCGCCCGGACGCCGCCGCCACGACCGGCGACCGATAACCTTGCCGGCATGACGATGCGCCCCATCAGGATCATCGGTGACCCCGTGCTGCGCACCCCCAGCGAGCCCGTCACCAGCTTCGACGCCGAGCTTCGCGCCCTGGTCACCGACCTGATGGACACCCTGCTCGGCGCGCCCGGGCGCGCCGGCGTCGCCGCCCCCCAGATCGGCGTCAACGCCCAGGTGTTCGTCTACGACGCCGACGGGCACCGCGGCCACCTGGTCAACCCGACGCTAGAGGTGTCGGAGGAACTGCAGGACGACGACGAGGGCTGCCTGTCGATCCCCGGCCTCTACTTCCCGACCCCACGCGCCCTGCACGCCACCGCCCACGGCTTCGACCAGCACGGCGAGCCGCTGAGCATCTCGGGCAGCGGATTCCTCGCCCGGGCCCTGCAACACGAGACCGACCACCTCGCCGGCCGCCTCTACGTCGACACCCTGACCGGCGACACCCGCCGCAAGGCGCTGCGGGAGATCCGCGCCGGCCGCTTCGACTCGCCCAGCCGCCGCGGCTGACCCCGCGTACGCCAACGGCCGCCGGACCCCGACGGGCCCGGCGGCCGGGACGTCACGCGCGGCACCCGGCCACGCCCGGCGTCACTTCGGCGGGGGAGCCACCAGGCACACCGCCGGCGACGAGGCGTTGCCCGCGTCGTCCACGCCGACGATCAGCGCGTCACCGCGCAACGTCACCTTGTAGTCGATGTCGCCGGTGCCGTCCTTCACCCGCGACTGCGCACCCGGCGCCTGCACCAGCTTGATCTTCGTGCCGGCCGGGAACGGCCCGAACCGCACGCTCGGGTCCGCCGCGTCACCGATGAACACCTGCACCGCCGTGTCCACCACGTCGGTCGACGTCAGCTCGTAGAACCCGTCCGGGTTGTAGGAGCCGGGGACGTTGCCGCCGCTGGGGTTGTTCGTCGGCACGCACGCCGTCGCCGGCGCGGTGGTGTCCACCACCCGCATCACGGCGGTGTCGCTGCCGGTGTTGCCGGCCGCGTCGGTGGCCGTGCACGTCACCGTCGTCGCGCCCAGCGGGAACGTCGTGCCGGACGGCGGCACGCAGGTCGGGCTCAGGGGACCGTCGACGTTGTCGGTCGCCGTCGCCGGGTAGTCGATCACCGCGCCGGCCGGGCTGGTCGCCTCCACCGTCCGGTCGTCGACGACCACGGTCGGCGGGGTGACGTCGTTGACCCGCACGCGGATCTGCTGCGTGAACGCCGGCCCGCCGGACAGGCCGTTGAGCAGGAAGTCCACCCTGCAGGTCAATTCGGTGCCCTGCGCGGCGTCCGCCGCGACCGTGATCGTCTCGGCGAACGGCACGTCGGTGCCCGACTGCTGCGTGCGCGACGGCGCGTCGAAGCCCACCGACAGGCCCGCCGCGCAGGAGGTCACCGTCGGGGTGACCGTGACGTCCAGGTCCCGCAGACCCGCCAGGATCGCGGCGGTCACCGTGTCGGGGGAGCTGCCCACCAGTTGCCCGCCGGTGGCCGACACCGCCGCCGTGGCCTGCCCGGTCGCGTCCAGGCCGCCACCGCCGCCGCTGACGTCGACCGCCAGCAGCCGCGCCTCGTCGGCCTGCAACGCCGCCGTCGCCTGGGCCAGGGTGCGCCCGTTGCTCGGGTCGTGGCTCGGCGCGTCGCCGACGAGCACCACGATCCGGCTGCTGCCCGCCCGGTAGCCGATCGCCCCTTCGGAGACCTCGACCAGCGCGTTCACCCACGCCTCGGGCGTGTCCCCGCCACCGCCGGCGGCCAACCCGTCGACCGCGCCCTGCAGCGCCGTCGCGTCGCCGGTCAGGTCCTGGCGTACCCGGAACAGCTCCGCGCCGTCCCCCGTGTCGCGGTAGGAGGCCACCGCGAACTGCGCCGACGGTTGCGCCGAGCGCACGTCGGTGATGACCTGCTGCAGGTTGGCGCGCACGTTGGCGATGGCCCCGCCCATGCTGCCGGTCGTGTCGACCAGCAGCACCACGTCGGGCTTCGGCGGGATCGGCGGGGTGGACACCACCTTGCCGACCGGGATCACGGTCCCCGGGTCGGCCGCCTGGTCGACGACGGCCGGGCTCACCCCGGGCGCGGCCCACGCCGGGGTGGCCAGCGCGGTCACCGCCGCCGTCACCCCGGCCAACACGATGACTGTGCGTGATCGCCGCCAGGGCACTGCTGCTGTTGCCATGGTTGCTCCTTCAGCTCCGCCGCACGTGGCACGCGCGACCTCTGCCGCGACGCTAGGCCCGACGGCGGGCCCCGTACGTCAGACACGAGCCCAGGTCAGCGTCGGGTTCCCGACCCGCGACGGTGCCGCACGCGAAGTGCTCCACCGCTCGTCCAGGTGCCGCCGCCGGGCGGCTGGGCCGGCCCGACCGCCCGGGCGAGGCCACCCTGACCACACGGTCCGTCACCGACGGGGGGCCGACGGTCATCGTCAGCGGGCAGTCAGCGCGTACTCCCCGTAGTCGGCGATCCGGGTGAAGCCCAGCCGCCCGTAGAGCCGCAACGCCGCCGCGTTGTCGGCCTTCACGTTGAGCGTGACGTGGGTGACGTGCTCCCGCAGCCGCCGGCACAGCGCGGCCACCGTCGCCCCGGCCAGCCCTTGCCCGCGCAGCCGGGGATGGGTGGTCACGTTGCCCAGCGCCGCCACGCCGTACGCCGGGGAGAACACGTGCACCCCGGCGACCGCCACCAGCTCACCGCCGTCGCGCACGCCCACGTACTGGCCGGTGTCCAGCATCCGCGGGTCGAACCAGTTGCCCGGGTAGGCGACGTCGTACAGCCGGCGCAGCGCCGGCAGGTCGCCAGCGTGCAGGACCGTACCCGCCTCGGCCACCGCGGCCAGACGCGCCGGATCGGTCAGCGCCATCCGGTGGTGCGGGCCGGCCGCGTCCATCCGGAACGCCCCGGCCAGGGCCGGCTCCACGCCGGGGGACAGGTGCGCCCACAGGCGGGCCGGCAGCACCGGCGCCAGCTCGCGCAGCAACGCCGCCAGCCGGTCCACCCGCGCCGGGGGCGCGAACGCCAGCAGCGTGGGCGGGTCGGCGCCGTGGTAGAGCAGCGCCACCTCCTCGTCGCGGCGGAACCAGGAGGTGTACGGCCAGAAGAAGTCGTCCAGGTCGCCCAGCTGGTACGCGTGCAGCACCGGGTCCCGCCCGAGCAGCGCGGCGAGGACGGCCCGGTCGTGTTCGGCGCGTACCGGCATCCGCCGATGATCACACACCCGGCCCGGCGCGGACTGCGCGCCCTTCGCCACGGCGCGCACAAGTGCCGCCACTGCCCCTGGCCGGATCCGTCAGGCGGGCCGCCGCCGTGGGCCTCAGCAGCCCGGCGTCGCCGTCGGCTCGGCGGGAAGGTTCTCGTGCGCCCAGCGGCCCAACGCGTCGAGCACCGGCAGCAGCGCGGCACCCGGCCCGGTGAGCTCGTAGCTCACCCCCACCGGGGGGCCCTGCCGGACCGTCCGGCTGACCAGCCCGACGCGCACGAGCTCGCCCAGCCGGTCGGAGAGCACCGACTCGCTGATGCCGGGCAGGGCGCGGGTCAGCTCGGCGAAGCCGGCCGGCCCGTCGGCCAGGGTGCTCAGCAGCATGCCGTTCCACCGCTTGCCGAGGAACGCGAAGGCCCGGGCGACGCCCCCGTCACATGTGCGGGGCGTGTCGCCCACCTCCGGCCTGACCGTCATGCCCCCAGGATACGGCGGCCACCAGCCGGACGAGGGGCTACTAAAAAGCTAGCTGCTACCGTTACCGAAGCAAGTCAGCCGACGACCTGGAGACGACCCGATGACCGACGTCCACCCGCCCCTGATCCACCTGGCCCCCGAGGCCCAGGCGCTGCTGTTCACCGACGCCCGCACCGCCAACACCTTCACCGACGAACCGGTCACCGACGAACAACTGCGGGCCATCCACGAACTCGCCAAGTTCCCGCCCACCGCCGCCAACACCCAGCCCCTGCGCATCCTCTACGTCCGCCCCGGCGACGCCCGCACCCGCCTCGTCGCCCACATGAGCGAAGGCAACCAGGCCAAGACCGCCAGCGCACCCATGGTCGCCGTGCTCGCCGCCGACACCGACTTCCACGAGTTCATCCCGCAGGTCTTCCCCATCCGACCCCAGATGCGCGACGACCTCGCCGGCAACCCCGACGCTCGCGAACGCATGGCCCGCTTCAACGCCACCCTCCAGATCGGCTACTACCTGCTCGCCGTGCGCGCCGCCGGCCTCGCCGCCGGCCCCATGGCCGGCTTCGACGCCGCCGCCGTCGACCGCGAGTTCTTCGCCGACAGCACCTGGAAGACCCTGCTCGTGGTCAACATCGGCCGCCCCGGCGAGAACGCCTGGTTCCCGCGCCTGCCCCGCCTCGACTACACCGACGTCGTCCGGCACGCCTGACCCACCGGCACACCCCGCGACGACCAGTGGGTGGCGACCGGTCAGGCCGCCACCCACTGGTCGAAGCCCAACTTGCCGACCAACGCCACCACCACCACCAACAGCACCACCCGCACGAAACCCGAACCGCGCCGCAGCGCCATCCGCGCCCCCAACGCCGCCCCGGCCACGTTGCACACCGCCATCGCCGCCCCCAGCAACCACCACACGTGCCCCGTCGCCGCGAACACCGCCAACGCCCCCAGGTTCGTGCCCACGTTCACGACCTTCGCCATCGCCGAACCGTGCACGAAGTCCGCGCCCACCAGCACCGTGAACGCCACCACCAGGAACGTCCCCGTACCCGGACCCACCAACCCGTCGTACAGGGCGATACCCACCACCGCCACCGCGACCGCCACACCCACCCGCACCCGCGTGCGCCGGTGCGGCTGCGCCACCACCCCCAACCGCGGACGCGACACCACGAACGCCGCCACCGCCACCAACACCACCAGCACCACCGGCCGGTACGCCGACGCCGGCACCGCCCCCGCCAACGCCGCACCCACCCCGGCGCCTGTCTCTTATACACA
>NZ_JBPQTK010000192.1:0-7876 GCF_051386315.1 Micromonospora sp. URMC 107 | reverse complement strand
CCCCAGGCCGGCGCCGCCGCCGAGGCGGCGCAGCCGGCCACGGATCCCGCGCCCGGGTCCGCGCCCCGGCCCCGCCACCGGGCCCCGATGCCCGACCTGGCCCGGGCCGCGAACTGGGAGGCCCTCGCCACCGCGCGCCGGGGCGGCCCCGCCCCGGCGTCCGTCGACGCCGCGCCGGCGAACGGCGCCCCCGCCGCCGGGGCGGAGGCGTCGTCGCCCGGAGCCGCGTCGCCCGCCGAGGCCGAGCAGCCCGCCGGGCGGGGTCGGGGCCGGCTGGGCCTGTTCCGCCGTAACCGGTCCCGCGCCGAGGACGCCGCCCCGGCCGACCGGGAGACCGAGCCGCTGCCGGCGCAGGAAGAGGAGTACGTGGACTGGGTCACCGGGCTGAGCAAGCCGGTCCCGGACAACGAGCCCGAGCAGGAGAGCGGCCGGCGGTCGTTGCGCTCCACCGGCCGCCACCACCGCGACTGACCCACCCGGGACGACGACCCGCTTCGGGCCGGCGACCGAAGCGGGGGCGGACGCCCGACGACGGCCACACCGGCGCGTACCTCGCGACCGCCGGCCCCGGGCGGCGTCAGCCCGGACGGGCGGCCCGCCGGCCCCGGGGCGTCAGCCCGGACGGGCGCCGTGACGGGACGCCGGTTCGAGCTGACGCGCCCCGGGGCATCGGTTCGGACGCCCGCCCATCCGGCGGGCGGCCGCGGCGGGCTCAGGCGAGCGGCAGGTAGACCCGGCCGCCCGAGGTGAGGAACTCCTCCGACTTGTCCCGCATGCCGCGCGCCGCGTACTCCTTCAGCTCCTGGGTGATCTTCATGGAGCAGAACTTCGGGCCGCACATCGAGCAGAAGTGCGCGGTCTTCGCCGGCTCCGCCGGCAGGGTCGCGTCGTGGTACGAGCGCGCGGTCTCCGGGTCCAGCGACAGGTTGAACTGGTCCTCCCAGCGGAACTCGAACCGCGCCTTGGACAGCGCGTCGTCCCAGGCCTGCGCGCCGGGGTGACCCTTGGCCAGGTCGGCCGCGTGCGCCGCGATCTTGTACGCGATCACGCCGGCCTTCACGTCGTCGCGGTCCGGCAGCCCCAGGTGCTCCTTCGGGGTCACGTAGCAGAGCATGGCGGTGCCGAACATGCCGATCATCGCCGCGCCGATCGCCGACGTGATGTGGTCGTACGCGGGGGCGATGTCCGTGGTCAGCGGGCCGAGGGTGTAGAACGGCGCCTCGTGGCACCACTCCTGCTGGAGGTCCACGTTCTCCTTGATCTTGTGCATCGGCACGTGGCCGGGCCCCTCGATCATCACCTGGACGTCGTGCTCCCAGGCCACCTTGGTCAGCTCGCCCAGGGTGCGCAGCTCGGCGAACTGCGCCTCGTCGTTGGCGTCCGCGATCGAGCCGGGGCGCAGCCCGTCGCCGAGCGAGAACGTCACGTCGTAGCGGGCCAGGATCTCGCACAGCTCGCGGAAGTTGGTGTAGAGGAAGTTCTCCTCGTGGTGCGCCAGGCACCAGGCCGCCATGATCGAGCCGCCCCGCGACACGATCCCGGTCACCCGGTCCACCGCCAGCGGCACGTACGGCAGCAGCACCCCGGCGTGCACCGTCATGTAGTCGACGCCCTGCTCGGCCTGCTCGATCACGGTCTCCCGGAACACCTCCCAGCTCAGCTTCACCGGGTCGCCGCCGACCTTCTCCAGCGCCTGGTAGATCGGCACGGTGCCGATCGGCACCGGCGAGTTCCGCACGATCGCCTCGCGCGTCTCGTGGATCCGCCTGCCGGTCGACAGGTCCATCACCGTGTCCGCGCCCCACCGGGTGGCCCAGGTCAGCTTCTCCACCTCCTCGGCGACCGACGAGGTGACCGCCGAGGTGCCGATGTTGGCGTTCACCTTCACCAGGAACGCCTTGCCGATGATCGCCGGCTCGCACTCGGGGTGGTTGACGTTGAGCGGCAGCACGGCCCGCCCGGCGGCGATCTCGTCCCGGACGAACTCCGGCGCCATGCCCTCCCGGATCGCCACGAACTCCATCTCCGGGGTCACCACGCCGGCCCGCGCGTACGCGAGCTGGGTGGGGCGGCGACCGTCGGCACCGGCGAGCGGGGTGCCCGCGCCCCGCACCGGGGCGACGTCGCCGCGCTCGGCGATCCACGCTCCGCGCAGCGGCGGTAGCCCGACCTCCGGGTCGGAGCCGGGTCCCGAGGTGTCGTAGAGCCGCAGCGGCGGGTTGTCACCGGTCAGCTCCACCTCGGCGAACGGCACCCGGACGTCCGGCCGGGACCCCTCCGCGTACACCTTGCGACGTGCCTGCATGACAGCCTCCCTGGTGATCAAGCGGACCAGCCGAAGTGGTCCAGCGGGCCGCGTCCCGCGCCCAGCTCCCAGTCCCGCGCGCCGGTCAGCGCGCGGAGGACGTACTCCTTGGCGGCGGCGACCGCCGTCGGCACCGGGTCGCCGAGCGCCAGCCGGACGGCGATCGCCGCCGAGAACGAGCAGCCGGTGCCGTGGTTGTGCCGGGTGTCGACCCGGGACGCGCGCAGCAGCGTGGTGACGCCGCCGCCGTGCAGCACGTCGACCGCCTCGCCGTCGGCGTCCACGTCGCCGCCGGTCACCACGACGTGCGCCGGGCCGCCCGCCGCGAGCGCCTCGGCGGCGGCGACCATCTCCTCGACCGTGGTCACCGGACGTCCGGTGATGGCCGCGGCCTCCGCGCAGTTCGGCGTCGCCACCTGCGCGTACGGCAGCAGCCGCTCGACGGCGGCGACCACGCCCAGCCGGTGCCCGCTGGTGGCGACGAGCACCGGGTCGACGACGAGGTGCGGCAGCCGGCCGTCCTTGGCGGCGTCGGCCACCGCGTCGGCGACCGCCGGCGTGCCGAGCATGCCCGTCTTGACGGCGCGGACGGTGAAGTCGGCGAGCACGCTGTCGAGCTGCTCGGTGACCGTGCGCGGCGGCAGCGGCAGGACGGCGTCGACGCCCCTCGTGTTCTGCGCGGTGACCGCGGTGAGCACGCTGGTGCCGTACGCGCCGAGGGCCGCGAAGACCTTCAGGTCTGCCTGGATGCCGGCGCCCGCGCCGGAGTCCGACCCGGCGATGGTGAGCACGGTCGTCGGGGTCACTGCTCCCCTCCGGCGGCTGCGGTGAGGGTGGCGGCTGCCTCCTCGGGGTCGTCGGCGCGCATGACGGCACCCAGCACCGCCACCCCCACGGCGCCCGCCTCGACGCAGGCGTGCACCTGGTCCGGGGTTTCCACTCCGCCGAGAGCCAGGACCGGCACGGGGCTGACCGAGATCAGCGCGCTGAGCCCGTCGGGGCGCAGCGGCGGGCCGTAGCCGGGTTTGGTGCTGGTCGGGTAGACGGGCGAGAGGGTGGCGTAGTCCTCCGTGGTGAGCCTGGCCAGCTCCGCCCGGTCGTGGCAGGAGCGGCCCACCAGGCCGAGCCTCGGCGGCGGGTACGGGCCGGCGGCGGGCAGGTGGACAGCGTCGCCGCCGAGCGGGTCGGGGCCGGCGACGACCAGGGTGCCGCCCGCCCCGGCGAGGACCGCGCGCAGCTCGGCGGCGAGGGCGGCGCGCTCGGCCCGGGGCAGATCCTTCTCCCGCAGCACCACCCATCGCACTCCCCCGGCCACCGCCCCGGCAACGACCTCGGCCAACGGCCGTCGAGCCTGCCGCCGATCGGTCAGCAGCAGGACGCCGGCCGGCCCGCCCGAGCCCGTGGCAGGAAACGGCCAGTGGAGGGACCCTCTCGTACCAAGATCCGCAGTAACGAGACCGGGGCCGCTCACAGGTCGGGCCGCCCCTCGTCCGGGGTGGAGGCGAGCGCGTGGAAGCGCCGCGCGATCCGGCCCGCCCGGTACGCGAGCCGGCCCGCCTCGACCGCGTACCGCATCGCCGTCGCCATCGCCACCGGGTCGGCGGCGCGGGTGACCGCGCTGGCGAGCAGCACCGCGTCGCAGCCCAGCTCCATGGCCAGCGCGGCGTCCGACGCCGTGCCGATGCCGGCGTCCAGGATCACCGGCACGTCGACGCCCTGCCGGATCAGCCGGATGTGGTGCGGGTTGGACACGCCCAGGCCGGAGCCGATCGGTGCGCCCGCCGGCATCACCGCGGCGCAGCCGACGTCGGCCAGCCGGCGTGCCAGGATCGGGTCGTCCGACGTGTACGGCAGCACGACGAACCCGTCCGCGACGAGCTCCTCGGCGGCGCGCAGCAGCTCCACCCCGTCGGGCAGCAGTGTGCGCTCGTCGCCGATCACCTCCAGTTTCACCCAGTCGGTGCCGAACGCCTCCCGGGCCAGGTGCGCCACCTTGACCGCCTCGCCCGCCGTGTAGCAGCCGGCGGTGTTCGGCAGCAGCCTCACGCCGCAGCGGTCCAGCAGGTCCAGCAGCCCGCCGGCGGTGCCGGGGGCGGTGTCGACCCGGCGCAGGGCCAGCGTGACCACTTCGGTGCCGGAGGCCCGGATCGCGTCCTCCAGCACGCGCAGGTTGGCCGCGCCGCCGGTGCCGAGGATCAGCCGGGACGTGAGGCGCACGCCCCCCAGGTCGAAGCTCACCGCGTCACCCGCCCTGGGCGGCGCTGAGCACCTCGACGCGGTCGCCGTCGCGCAGCGGGGTCGCCGGCCAGCCCGTACGCGGCACCACCTCCCCGTTGACCGCGACGGCGAGGCCGCGCTGCTGGTCGGTGACCGCGCGGACCAGGTCCGCCACGGTCGAGCCGCCGGGCAGGCTGCGCCCGGCGCCGTTCACCGTCAGTTCCACGTGTGCTCCTTCTCGGATGCGGGCGGGCGGGCGGTGGGCCCGGCGGTCGCGGCCGGCGTGAAGCGGGCCGGGGTGAAGGGGGCGAGCATCGGGTCCGCCACGCCCGTGTCGACCAGGTCGGCGATCAGGTCCGCGGTGACCGGGGTGAGCACGATGCCGTGCCGGTGGTGTCCGGTCGCGGCGAGCACGCCGGGCCGGCTGGGCAGCGGGCCGAGGATGGGGGCGTTGTCGGGGGTGCCGGGGCGCAGGCCGGCGAGGGTCTCGACCAGGTCGTACTCGGCCAGCTCGGGCAGCAGGTCGACGGCGGCGCGGAGCAGGCGCAGCACCGCCCCGGCGGACACGTCGGTGTCGGAGCGCTCCTCGACGGTCGCGCCCACCACCACCTCCCCGTCCGCGCGGGGGACGAGGTAGACGTGCTCGCCGTCGGCGTACCCCCGGATGACGTGCCGGAAGCCCGGCGCGCCGCCGCCGGGCGCGCGGAGCCGGACCACCTGCCCCTTCACCGGCCGCACCGGCAGCCCTGTCAGGGCCGCCGCACCGCAGCCGGCCGCGACCACCGTGACCCCGGCGTCCACGTCGGACAGGGCGTGCACGGCGACGGGGACCAGCGTGGCGCCGGCCCGCTCGGCGGCCGTGCGCAGCGCGGGCACGAGCCGGCGCGGGTCGACCTGGTGGTCGGTGGCGGCGAGCGCGCCGCCGCGCACCCGGGGCGCCAGCGCCGGCTCGCGGTCCCGCAGCGCCGAGGGGCGCAGCGGCGTCACCGGCAGCCCGATCCCCTGCTGGTACGCCCACAGCCGGCCCGCCTCGGCCAGGTCGTCGGCGGTGAGCCCGACCATCAGCGTGCCCTCGGTCCGGTAGCCGACGTCGACACCGCTGGCGGCGGTCAGTTCGGCGGCGAACGCCGGCCAGCGGGCGGCGGAGGCGGTCAGCAGCCCGGTCAGCTCGTGCTCGCCGAAGTACGCCTCGGCGACCGGGGCGAGCATCCCGGCGGCGACGTGGGACGCGCCGCGGCCCGGGGCGGGGTCGTGCACGACGACCCGGAGCCCGCGTGCCGCGCAGCGCCAGGCGATCGCCAGCCCGACCGGTCCCGCCCCCACCACGGCGACGTCCGGTCGGGTCAGCACCCCAGGGCTCCCAGCAGCTCCGCCGTCGCCCGGGCCGGGTCGGCCGCCCCGGAGAGCGCCCCCACCACCGCCACCCCGTACGCCCCCGCGGCCACCAGTGCGGGAACCCTGGCGGCGGTCACCCCGCCGATCGCGACGACCGGCACGTCCACGGCGTCGGCGACGGCGCGTACGCCCGCCGGGCCGATCGGCGCCGGCAGCCCCGCCTTGGTGCTGGTGGCGTGGCAGGGGCCCACGCCCAGGTAGCTGGCCCCGGCGGCGACCGCCTCGGCGGCCGTCCCCGGGTCGCGGGCGGTGGCGCCGAGCACGGCGGTCGCGCCGAGCACCCGGCGGGCCGCCCCGACCGGCAGGTCGTCCGCGCCGACGTGCCCACCGGCGGCGCCCACCGCCAGCGCCACGTGCAGCCGGTCGTTCACGAGGCAGGTGGCGTCGTACCGGCCGCAGAGCGCGACCACCCGGCGGGCAAGGTCGTACGCCTCCCGGTCGGTGGCGTCGTCGGTCACCCGGACCTGCACGACCAGTTCCGCGCGGGCCACCGGAAGGGCGGCCCGCAGCACGGCGAGCGGATCCCGCCCGGGTCGGGTGTCGGTGATGAGATGCAGTCGCCCGAGGGACGGCACGGCAACACTCCTCCCTGCGCCGGCATTACCCGGATCAGGTTCGACGGTCGGGGGCTCACAGCCCCCCTCTCAGCCCGGTGTACCGGGCTCCCGTGGGTCACTTGCGGGTGTCACCGTACGACGGATCGCCGGATCCGCCAAGGTCGGGATGCGGATTTCACACCGACCGCCCGAACCCGACGGTCGGGGCGGCGCGTGGCCGTTCCGTCACGCCATGCTGTCCGGATGCCCTCCGCCGCCCGGGTACCGCCCCGGCTCGCCTTCCCGTGGAAGCCGAGGCCCGGCCCCGAGCGGGACACAGCCCGCCGGGCGCACCCTCGTCAGAGGACGGCGCGCAGGGCGTCCAGGTCCTCGTCGGTGGGCTGCCAGGTGCCCGCCTCCGCGTTGGCGCGTACCTGCTCGGGCGTGGTGGCGCCGGCGATCACCGAGGTCACCGCCGGCTGGGCGGCCAGCCCGCCGATCGCCACCTGGAGCATCGACAGGCCCCGCTCGGCGGCGTACGCCTCGATCGCCTCGATGGTGTCCCAGTCGGCGGCGGCGAGTCGCTGGGCGTACCGGCCGCCACCGGCGAGGCGGCTGCCGGCCGGCGGGGCCTCGTTGCGCTTGTACTTGCCGGTGAGCAGCCCGTTGGCCAGCGGGAAGAACGGCAGCAGCCCGAGGCCGAAGCGCTCGCACGCCGGCACCACCTCGGCCTCGACGCCGCGCTCCAGCAGGCTGTAGTGGTTCTGCGCGCTGATGAAGCGGGAGCGGCCGTTCGACGAGGCCACCCAGTCCGCGTCGGCGATCTGCCAGCCGGCGAAGTTGGAGTTTCCCAGGTAGCGGACCTTGCCGGCGCGGACGAGGTCGTCGAGCGCGGCGAGCGTCTCGTCGATCGGGGTGCCCGGGTCGGGCTCGTGCATCTGATACAGGTCGATGTGGTCGGTGCCGAGCCGGCGCAGCGACGCCTCCACCGCCCGGGCGATGTAGCGACGCGCGCCCCGGGCGCCGAAGTCGGGGCCGTTCATGCCGTTCATGTCCATGCCGAACTTGGTGGCCACCACGACGTCGTCGCGTCGGCCCTTGAGCGCCTGGCCCAGCAGCTCCTCGGAGCCGCCCTGCGGCTCCCCGTAGATGTCGGCGGTGTCGAAGAAGTTGATTCCGGCGTCGAGCGCGGCGTCGACCACCGCCCGGGTGCCGTCGAGGTCGAGCTTGCGGCCGAAGTTGTTGCAGCCGATGCCGACCACGGACACCACGAGCCCGGAGTCGCCCAACCGGCGGTAGGTCATCTCAGTCACGAGATCCACCCTATGCCGCCCGGCCCGGCACGCGCGGTGTACCTCGAAGCCGGCAGGCACCCGCCCCCGACACCGCACCGCCCCGACCGTCGGGTTCGGGCGGTCGGTGT
>NZ_JBPQTK010000191.1:0-8073 GCF_051386315.1 Micromonospora sp. URMC 107 | reverse complement strand
CACCCCACCCCCGCCGCCGACCCTGGCCGCCGGCCCGGTGGCGGTGGACTTCAAGGGCGAGTTCTTCTCGTGGGCCCTGATGGACCGGGCAAGCGGCGAGATCTCCGGGTCGAAGAACATGACCTCGACCAGCTCCACCGAGTCGATGATCAAGTCCTGGTTCGCGGCGGACTACCTCCGCCAGCTCGGCGACAAGCCGCTGCCGGCCGAGCGCAGGAAGCAGATCACCACCGCCATCCGGGACAGCAACGACGACGCCGCCAACGCCCTCTACGGCGCCGTGGGCCGGGCCGCGACGATCAAGCGGATGATCAGCACCTGCGAGCTCACCGACACCAAGCCGGGCAACGTGCCCGGTTACGTGGGCTGGTGGAGCTTCACCCGGATGTCCCCGCGCGACGCCGTCCGGCTCGGCGACTGCATCGCCGACGGCACGGCCGCCGGCCCCACGTGGACGAAGCTCCTGCTGGACGAGATGAGCAAGGTCAGGGGCAGCACGGCCGCCAAGGACCAGAAGGCCCGGTCGGGCGGTGGCCGCTGGGGCATCATCGACGGCCTGCCCACCGCCATCAAGGCCCAGGGCCCGGTCAGCATGAAGAACGGCTGGACCCCGCTCAACTACGACGGCAACTGGCACGTCAACTGCCTCGCGGTCACCGACAGGTGGAGCCTCGCGGTGATGCTCCGCTACCCGCAGAAGAGCGGCCTCGACTACGGCGCGCAGGTCTGCGCCTCCGTCGCCAGCCAGCTCGTGACCCCGCAGCCGGGTGCCGCCCTCAAGGTGCCCCAGCAGCCCGCCGGGAAGCTCTGATGGCGCGGCAGCGCCGGGCCGACGAGCCCGCAGACGCCTCCCCCGGCAGGCTCATCGCCATCGCGGTGGTCCTCATCGGCCTGGTGCTCGTCTCGCTGCGGCTGCTGCCGGGCTCGCCGTTCGAGTCCCGCGCCGCGGCGACGTGGGGCGCCCCCGCCGACCCGGCCGGACGCGGCACGGACACCCCGAGCGACCGCAGTTCGCGGCCGTCGCCGACGCCGAGCCCCACACCGGAGCCACTGCCGTTCCAGGCGAAGGAGATCGACCTGGGCATCGAGGGCTGGTACTCCTGGAGCGTCCTCGACCGCCGCAACGGCGAGATCATCGGCTCGGACAACATGGACGAGACCAGCACCACCGCGTCGCTGATCAAGGCCTGGGTCGTGGCCGACTACCTGCGCCGCGCCGACGACGCCGGGCAGACCCCGAGCGACGCCAGGCTCGCGGACGCCACGAAGATCATCCGGGACAGCGACAACACCCGGGCCGAGCAGTTCTACAACACGGTCGGCCGGTCCGCCTCGATCAAGCGGCTGATCTCCCTGTGCGAGCTGACCGACAGCAAGGTCGCCGCCGACGGCGGCTGGAGCCGTACCGCGCTCTCCCCCCGCGACACCGCCCGGATGGGCGCCTGCATCGCCGACGGCCGCGCCGCCGGGCCGAAGTGGACCAAGTGGCTGATCGACGAGATGCGGCTGGTCCGGGGCGGCGGCGACTTCGGCATCCGCAAGGCGTTCCCGGCCGCGGAGCGCAAGACCATCGCGATCAAGAACGGCTGGATCGACCGTACGCGCGAGCAGGAGATGCACATCAACTGCCTCGCCATCGGCGACACCTGGACGATGGGCGTGATGGTCCGCTACCCGATCGGCAAGGGCTACGAGTACGGCATGAAGAACTGCCAGAAGATCACCGAAGCCCTCCTCCGCCCCACCACCTAGACCCCGGCCCCCGCCCGGGTCGGCCAGGGGGCTCAGCCCATGAAGAAGGCCGGGCCGGAGGCGGGCAGGGGCGGGGCGGCGCCGATGGCGGCGGCGCGGCGCGCGAACTCGCGCAGCCCGGCCACCTGGCGCTCGCCGAGGGAGAAGTCCAGCG
Organism: Micromonospora sp. URMC 107; assembly: GCF_051386315.1. Taxonomy (NCBI): domain Bacteria; kingdom Bacillati; phylum Actinomycetota; class Actinomycetes; order Micromonosporales; family Micromonosporaceae; genus Micromonospora; species Micromonospora sp. URMC 107. The sequence continues at coordinate 6,167 of NZ_JBPQTK010000191.1, read as the reverse complement.
CGCGGAAGTACGTCGCCAGCGTCGTCGCGTCGAACGGCTCCCAGCGTGCGGCCGCCTCGGCGACCTGGTCCAGTTCGGCCAGGCAGAGGTCCCGGGAGCGCAGAAACGCCTCGTGCACCTCCTTGACCAGGCCCGGGTGGGCGGTGGCGAAGTCGCGGCGTACCGCCCAGACGGCGAAGACCATCGGCAGGCCCGTCCACTCCCGCCACGCCTGCCCGAGGTCGGTGACCTCCAGGCCCCGCCTCGGCGCCTCATAGAGGGCGCGCAGCGCCACGTCGCCGATCAGCACCCCGGCGTCGGCCTCCAGCAGCATCTGGGTCAGGTCGGGCGGGCAGCGGAAGTACTCCGGGTTCACCCCGTACCGCTCGCCGAGCAGCAACTGGGCCAGCAGCACGCCGGTCCGCGAGGTCGAGCCCAGCGCCACCTTGCCGTGGTCGAGCTCGGCCAGCGGACGGGTGGAGACGATGTTGACGGACAGCACCGGGCCGTCGCTGCCGACCGCCAGGTCGGGCAGGAGCAGCAGCTCGTCGGCGTGGCGCAGGTACTCCACGTGGGAGATCGGGCCGATGTCCAGGTCACCGGCGACCAGCGCGGCGCTGAGCCGGTCCGGGGAGTCCTTGTGCAGGTCGACGTCGATCAGGGCGCCGGAGCGCATCAGCCCCCAGTAGATCGGCAGGCAGTTCAGGAACTGGATGTGCCCGACCCGGGGACGTGCGACGTGCTCAGCCATGCCCCGACCGTATCCCCGCCGCCGGGCGGGGGCTCAGCGGGCCGGGGTGGGAGTGGCCAAGCCCGCATCCGCCGCCGGGTCGCCGCCCCGCTCCTCGGCCCGCACGCCGGCCACCTCAGCCGGTCCGGCGGCCGACGTCCCGGCCGGCGCGGATCCGGCGGCCGACGATCCGGACGCGGTCCCGCCCGCCCGGACGCGCCGGACGGACCGGGCGACGGCCGGCACGAAGGCCGCCACGACCAGCAGGCCGGCCGCACCGGCTCCCGCGATCAGGGGCCGCGGCGACAGCAGCGCCAGCATGGCGCCCCCGATCAGGTAGCCGCCCATCGAGCCGCCCTGCACGGCCGCCCCGTAGAGGGCGTACGCCCGGCCGCGCGACGCCTCCGGCACCCGCCGGGCGGTGAGCAGGTTGGCGAAGACGTTCTCCCCGCCGTTCGCCGCGCCCGCGACCAGCCAGAGCGGGACCAGCAGCGCGGCCGTGGGCACGGCGGCGGCGACGATCACCGTCAGGGAGATTCCGCCGAGCGTCGCGAGCACCCCGTACACCAGGGCGCCGTCGTCGGTGAGCCGGTGGGCCAGCCGGGCGCAGAGCCAGCTGCCGGGCAGCATCCCCGCCATCCAGGCGGCGCCGACCAGCCCGTACACGGTGGGCGAGCCGTCGAGGGTCTCCCGGATGAAGAAGACCTCGACCACGTTGATGCCGCCGACGGCCGTGATGACCGCGGCCGTGCTGAGGACGACGGCCAGCAGCAGCGGGTCGCGGCGCAGCCGCCACGCCGGGGCCCGTTCCGCCCCGGACGTGGGCGTGGTCGCGGCCCGCCGGCCGCCCCTGCGGGTACGCAGCAGCAGGCCCGCGACCACCAGCGCGAGATAGCTCCCGGCGTCGATGAGCAGAGGTACGCGGGTGCCGAACTGCCCGACCAGCAGCCCGGCGAGCACCGGGCCGCCGAGCGTGCCCAGGGTGACGGCCGTCTGGCTGATCGCGCTCGCCCGGGGCAGGTCGGCGGGGCGCACCATCGCCGGCAGCAGTGCCGCCAGGCAGGGCTGGGTCACGGCCAGCCCGCAGGCGAGCAGCGCGACGAGCCCGATGATCAGGGCCGGATCGTCGGCGAAGGCCAGCAGGGCGCAGACGGCGGCCTGCCCCAGGCCGGCGGCGACCAGCAGCGTCCGGCTGTCCGCCCGGTCGGCGAGCCGTCCGGTGAGCGGGGCGAGCACCACCAGCGGCAGGGTGGCCGCCAGCAGCAGGCCGGACACGGCGATGCCGCTGGCGCCGGCGGCTTGGAGGGCGAGCGCCAGGGCGGTGGCGGCGAGGAAGTCGCCGCACATCGAGACGCCCCGTGCGGTGGCGGCGAGCCAGACGTCGGACCAGCGCGAACCGTCAGTTGTGAAGGACATACTTCGAAAATAATCCTTCACAACTGATCGAATCAACCCCCTACGCCAACGGCACCGCCCGGTACTGCACCGCCACCGTGCGCGCCCCGGCCGGCGGGTCCGCCTGGCGGTTCCGCTGCCGGTACGGCTCGAACAGCGCGCTCACCGCCTCGTTCAGCCCGGCCAGCTCGTCGGCGGTGAGCAGCAGCAGCGTGTCGCTGAACAGCGCGACCTCGTACCACTCGGCGGGCTCGTCGTCGGCGCGGCGCAGCCAGTCCCGGGTCCGCTCCATGTCCCGGGCCGCGTGCGCCTCCACCAGCGCCTGCTCGGCCGCGCGCGCCTCCGGGCCGGCGGAGCGCCCCGCGTCGACCATCAGGCCCCGGCCGACCGGACGCCACAGCCGCTCGCGCGCGTCCCCCCGGCTCGGCGCCTGCTCCACCAGGCCCGACTTCGCCAGCGCCCGGAGGTGGTAGCTGGTCGCGCTCGGCGACAACCCCGCGACCTCCGCGCACTCGGTGGCCGTCGCGCCGCCCTCCACCACGCCCAGGTGTTCCATGATCGCGATTCGGGCCGGATGGGCCAGCGCCCGCATCACCTGCGGGTCGCTGATCGTGATCCGGCGCTGTTCGGGACGCGCCTCCGTCATGCGTCCATGATTCCTGGTCGCCCGACCGCCATGGGTCGGTGGCCGGGCGGCACCGGGGGGCGGCGGCGCCACGGTCGAAATTCGGTGGAGCGCCGCGCGCCCGACGCGTAGGCTGTCAGGTCGCTTGACGGCCAGGGTGAGGTGACCACCGGATCGGACGTCCCGCGCCGGGGGCCGGCCCATCCGCCCGCCGGACACGCGAGCGACCGGCAGCTGACCCGACGGGATGCACCGTGACCGACCTCGACCTCGACCTGGACGCCGACCTCGCCGCCGAACGCGAGCACCTCGCCACCTCCCGGGCCGCCCTCGCCCGGATGCGGGAACGCGCCCGGGCCCTCTTCTCCACGGGCGACCAGGTGGCCGGCGACGCGTACGCGGCCGAGACGCTCGGACGCACCCTGGCCCGCCGGGTCGCCGAACTCGCCGACGACCCCACCACGCCGCTCTTCTTCGGCCGTCTCGACTTCGGCCCGGCGACCGGGGCCCCGCCCGCCGGCCCCGGCGACGAGCCCGACGGGTGGCACACGGACCACGCCGGGCGGCGGTACCACGTCGGACGGCGGCACGTCACCGACGACCGGGGCGAGCCGCTGGTGCTGGACTGGCGGGCCCCGGTCTCCCGGTCGTTCTACCGGGCCAGCGCGCGCGACCCGCAGGGCGTGGCGGTGCGGCGTCGCTTCGGGTTCAGCAACGGGATGCTGACCAGCTTCGAGGACGAGCGCCTCGACCGGGGCGAGGAACTCGGCACGACCAGCCGGATCCTGACTGCCGAGATCGAACGACCGCGCGTCGGGCCGATGCGCGACATCGTCGCCACCATCCAGCCGGAGCAGGACGAGCTGGTCCGGGCCGACCTCGCCGACTCGATCTGCGTGCAGGGCGCGCCGGGCACCGGCAAGACGGCCGTCGGCCTGCACCGGGCCGCCTACCTGCTCTACCTGCACCGGGAGCGGCTGCGCCGGTCCGGGGTGCTGATCGTCGGACCGAACCGGGCCTTCCTGTCGTACATCGCGGCGGTGCTGCCGGCGCTCGGCGAGGTCGAGGTCGAGCAGGCCACGGTGGAGGACCTGGTCGGCCGGGTGCCGGTGCGGGCCGTCGACGACCCGGCGGTGGCCGCGATCAAGCACGACGCCCGGATGGCCGAGGTGCTGCGCCGGGCGGTCGACGCGCACATCGGCGAGGCGGCCGAGCCGATCATGGTCTCGGACGGCTCGTTCCGCTGGCGGATCGGGCTGGACCCGCTGCACCGGGTGGTCGAGGAGACCCGCCGGGAGCGGCTGCCGTACGCCACGGGGCGCGAGCGCGTCCGGGCCCGGGTGGTGTCGCTGCTGCAACGGCAGGCCGAGGCGCGCCGCGCCGAGTCCCCGAGCGACGCCTGGCTGCGCCGGATGGGCAAGGCCACGCCGGTCACCGCCTTCCTCGACGCGGTCTGGCCGGCGCTCACCCCGGAGGGGCTGGTGCACGCCCTGCTCACCGACCCGCGGCGGCTCGCCGCGGCGGCGGACGGGCTGCTCAGCGCCGAGGAGCAGGCGCGACTGCGCGGGACCGCCGTCCGGGACGGAACGCCCGACCCGACGACCGCAGCCGGCGCGGCGGACGCCCCGCGCCCGGCGCGCCGCCCGAACCCGACCGGAACGAAGCTCGGGCGGACGCCGAAGGCCACGAGGTGGACGGCGGCCGACGCCGTGCTGATCGACGAGGCGGCCGGGCTGATCGAGCGGCCGGGCGGCTTCGGACACGTCGTCGTCGACGAGGCGCAGGACCTCTCCCCGATGCAGTGCCGGGTCATCGCCCGGCGCAGCGAACACGGGTCGATCACCCTCCTCGGCGACCTGGCCCAGGGCACCGCCCCGTGGGCCGCCGCCGACTGGCGGGAGTCCCTGCGCCACCTCGGCAAGCCGGACGCCGTCGTGGTCCCGCTGACGGTCGGCTTCCGGGTGCCCGCCGCCGTGGTCGCGTTCGCCAACCGGCTGCTGCCGGCGCTCGCCGTCGACGTGCCCCCGGCCGAGTCGCTGCGCCGCGACGGCGCGCTCGACGTGCGTACGGTCGACGACCTGGCCGCCGCGACGGTGGCCGAGGTGCGCGCGGCGCTGACGTTCGACGGCTCCGTGGCGGTGATCGCCGCCGACGACGCTGTCGGCGGGCTGCGGGCGACGCTGGACGCCGCCGGCGTCGACACCGCGACCGTTGACGAGCCGGCCGCCGCGGCGCGCGTCACGGTCGTGCCCGCGACCCTGGTCAAGGGCCTCGAGTACGACCACGTCGTCGTCGTCGAGCCGGCGGCGATCGTGGCCGCCGAGCCGCGCGGCCTGCACCGGCTCTACGTGGTGCTCACCCGCGCGGTCTCCCGCCTGGCCGTGCTGCACGCCCGACCGCTGCCCGCGCCGCTGGGCTGACCGGCGACCTGCCCGGCGCGACGGGTCGACGGTTCAGCTGACGTTTCGTCCGATCCGCCACGTGGCGCCGCGGGTCGGTGCCACGATTCCGGCAGGGGCGTGCCGGCGTGGCCGTCCCCCGCCGAGAGGGGTCGACGTGAGCACCGTCCCGCCGGGCACACCCTGCTGGGCCGACCTCGCCACCCCAGGCCTCGCCGAAGCGCGGCGATTCTACCCCGAGCTGTTCGGCTGGACCGGCCGGATCGACCCGGAGCCCGCGGCGGGCGGCTACACGGTCTTCCTGCTCGGCGGGCGGGCGGTGGCGGGCGCGGGCCCGCCGGCCGTGCCCGAGCAGGTGCCGATCTGGTCGACGTACCTGGCGACCGACGACGCGGACCTGGTCGCCGGCCGGGTCGAGCGGGCCGGCGGGCAGGTCGTGGTGCCCCCGTTCGAGGTCTTCGACCAGGGACGGATGGCGGTCTTCGCCGACCCCGCCGGGGCGACGTTCAGCGTCTGGCAGCCGATGTCGATGCCCGGGGCGGAGGTCTTCGACGTCCCGGGGGCACTGACCTGGACGGAGCTGGTCACCCCGGATCCGGAGGGCGCGAAGGTCTTCTACGAGCTGGTCTTCGGCTGGCACCCGGACGACCAGCGGGCGGGTCCGGTCACGTACACCGGCTGGCGGCTCGGCACCCGGATCGTGGCCGGCATGGTGCCGCCGCTCGGTGACGGGTTCCCCGCGGACACGCCCGCGTACTGGTCGGTGTACTTCGCGGTGGCCGACGCCGACGCGGCGGCGGCCCGCGCCGCCGAACTCGGCGGCAGCATCCTGGTCCCGCCGCAGACCACCCCGGCGGGCCGCTTCGCCGCCCTCCGCGACCCCCACGGCGCCCTCTTCAACGTCCTGACCCGCCCCTGAAACCCTCTCCCACGTCGATCATGCAGTTCGGGTGGGCGTTTCGCGCCCACTCGCCCCTTTCGCGCGGCACCACAACTGCATGATCGACGCAGCAGAACGGGGGGCGCGGGGGGTGCGGGG
>NZ_JBPQTK010000190.1:0-8160 GCF_051386315.1 Micromonospora sp. URMC 107 | reverse complement strand
ACCCGCCCGCCCGGTCCGGCCCGACATCGGCCGGGCCGGGCGGCCCCGCATCGCCCGCGACGCCCCGTCGTCGGCCTTTGCCGCGCGGGGGATCACGGGTCGGTGGACCCGCCCGACAGCCCACATCTCGGACGGCGGATCGACACGACAACCCGCATCGTGAATCATCTATCTTCATGACCACCGGGTCCACGGACGCCCGACCGCCCGCCGAGATCGCCGAGCACGACGAGGATCCCCCCACCGGGGACCCCGGCCGGCCGGAGCGGTGGCGGTGGCTGCGACACGAATGGACGCTGGCGGTGCTCGGCGGGCTGCTGCTGGCGGTGGTGCTGACCTGGCCGACGATGCGGCATCCCGCGAGCACCATCCCCGGCGACATCGGCGACCCCACGTTGCAGGCGTGGCAGATGGCCTGGGCCGGGCACGCCGTGCTCAGCAACCCAACCGGTCTCTGGCACTCGAACACGTTCTTCCCCGAGACGCACACGTACGCCTACAGCGACACCCTGCTCGGCTACGCCCCGTTCGGGATGCTCGGCTCGGGCTTCGAGGCCGCCCTGGTCCGGTACAACGTGATGTACGTTCTGGTGCACGCGTTGGCCTTCGTCGGGGCGTACGCGCTGGCCCGGCAGCTCGGGGCGGGCCGGCTGGGCGGAGCGGTCGCCGGGGTCGCGTGGGCGTACGCGCCCTGGCGGTTGGCGCACTCCGGCCACCTGAACATCCTCTCCAGCGGCGGGATCGCGTTGTGCCTGGCGATGCTGGCCCGCGGGCACGGCTGGTCGCTGCGGCACGGGTACCGGCCGGAGCGACGACGTCCGGGCTGGGCCCTGGCGGGTTGGCTCGTCGCCGCCTGGCAGATCAGCCTGGGCTTCGGCATCGGGCTGCCGCTGGTGTACTTCCTGCTGGCCGCGGTGCTGGTCGGGGCCGGCGGCTACGGCTGGTCGTGGTGGCGGCGCGGGCGACGACCCGCGTTCGGCCGGCGGCTGCTGGTCGCCAACCTGGCCGGCGGGGCCGTCTTCGGCGCGGTGACGCTGCTGCTGGGCCTGGTCTACCTGAAGGTCGTCGACCTCAATCCGCAGGCCGAGCGGTCGCTGGCCTGGACGGAGATGTTCTCGCCGCCGCTGATCGGCTTCGTCACCGCCCCGGCCGACTCGTGGTGGTGGGGCGAGCGGCACGCGGCGGCCCGGGAACAGCTCTCCTGGCCGCCGGAGATGGCGTTGCTGCCCGGGATGGTCCTGCTCGCGCTGGCCGCGGCGGGGTTGTTCGTCTCGGTGTTCCCGGCCCGGCACCGAGTCGCGTTGGGGCTCGGTGTGCTCGGCACGGTGCTGCTGGGCCTGGGCGTCACCCTCGGCGGCGACGGCGATCCGGGCTACCTGACGCTGTCCAAGCACCTGCCGGGCTGGGACGCGCTGCGCACGCCGGGCCGGATGATGCACTGGACCAGCCTCCTGCTGGCCGTGCTGGCGGCGGGCGCGGTGACGGTGTTCGCCACGGCGGTGCGGCGGTGGTCGTCCCGGGGCTGGGTCGGGTTCCTGGCCCCGGTGGTCCTGCTGGTGCCCCTGGCCCTGGTCGGGCTGGAGGGGGTCAACCGGACGGCGCATCCGGTGGTGCCGACGCCACCGGCCGCGATGCGTACGGCGGGGGAACCGATGCTGGTGCTGCCCGCCGGCGGCGCGGTCGATCTGATCTTCATGTTGTGGACGACGGACGGGTTCCCCCGGGTGACGAACGGGCTGGCCGGGTTCGAGCCGGTCACCCAGGCGCAGACCCGGGCCGCGACGGCCGCCTTCCCCGACCCGGGCAGCGTGGCGTACCTGCGGGGCATCGGGGTGCGGTCCGTGGTCGCCCTGCCGGGCTGGACCGCCGGCACGCCCTGGGAGGGCATCGCGAACCGGCCGTTCGACGGGCTGGGCATCACCCGGGAGGAGATCGATGGTGTGCTGGTCTACCGCCTGTGAAGGCGCGGGGCGGCGCGGCGCCAGCCGGGCACCCACGGGCACCGGCCGGGCGGGGTGACGAGGATGCGCCTGTCGGTGGTGGTGCCCTGCTTCAACGAGGAGGCCTCGGTGGAGCGGTTGCACACGGCGGTGACCGCCGCGGTCGCGGAGCTGTCCGACGTCGAGGTCGAGGTGGTCTACGTCGACGACGGCAGCTCCGACGGCACCCTCGTGGCGCTGCGCCGGCTCGCCGCCGCCGATCCCACCGTGCGGTACACGTCGCTGAGCCGGAACTTCGGCAAGGAGGCGGCGATGCTGGCCGGGCTGGAGCGGGCCACCGGGGACGCGGTCGTCATCATGGACGCCGACCTCCAGCATCCGCCGCGCCTGCTGCCCGACATGGTGGCGCTGTACCGGCAGGGCTTCGACCAGGTGATCGCCCGCCGGGACCGGCGCGGGGACCGCTTCGTACGGATGCTGGCCTCGCGGTCCTTCTACCGGGTGGTCAACTGGTGGATCGACGTGCGGCTGCTGGACGGGGCGGGTGACTTCCGGCTGCTGTCCCGACTCGCGGTGGACGCGGTGCTGGCGATGCCGGAGTACAACCGCTTCTCGAAGGGGCTGTTCTCCTGGATCGGGTTCCGCACGGTGGTGGTCGCGCACGGCAACCAGACCCGGCAGACGGGCCGGAGCAGGTGGACGTTCGGCAAGCTGTTCAACTACGCGTTCGACGGGCTGCTGTCGTTCAACAACCGGCCGCTGCGGCTGGCGATCTACGCCGGCCTGTTCCTCACCCTGATCGCGGTGGTCTACATGGCCTGGGTGGTCGCGGACGCCGTCGACAAGGGGATCGACGTTCCCGGCTACACCACCATCATCGTCAGCGTGATCGGCCTCGGCGGCATCCAGATGACGATCCTGGGCGTGATCGGGGAGTACATCGGCCGGATCTACTACGAGACCAAGCGCCGGCCGCACTACCTGGTCCAGGAGACCGAGGACCTGGTGACGGAGAGCGGGGAGGCGCCCCGGGTGCCGGACCAGCCGGCGGTGCGGCCGGTCGAGCGCATCCGGCAGGGCGGGCCGGCCCGCGAGGACCTCCCCCGCTACCGCTCGCTGCGGCGCGCCGCCGGCGAGTCCGTGGCGGGTGACGCGCGGCAGCCGTAGCGGCTGCCGCGCGCGACCGGGGTCAGGCGGTGAGGTACTTCTCCAGGTCGTCGAGGATCTTGTTGGCGGCGCCGATGCCGATGCCGGTCATCCAGATCTCGTCGGAGACGACGTGCGCCTTGCCCGCCTTGACCGCCGACAGCCCCTTCCAGAGCGTCCCGCCGGTGACCTTGGCCTGCTCGGCGGCGGCCTTCTCGCCGTACGCGGTCACGAAGACGACGTCACCGTCGACCTCGCCGATCCGCTCCGGGCTGACCCGGTCCATCCGCCGGTCCTCCTTGCCGGTGAGCTGCTGCCGCTCGGGGCGGCCCAGCCCGGTGTCGCCGATGACGATGCCGGAGAACGAGTCCGGCCCGTACACCCGGATCTCGGTCGGCATGAAGCGGACGATGGAGACCTTACGGTCGGCCGCGTCGCCGAGCTTGCCGCCGAACTCCCTGGCCCGCGTCTCGTACGTGGCCAGCAGGTCCTTGGCCTGCTGCTCCTTGCCGAGCGCCTTGCCGTCGAAGAGGAAGTTCTCCTTCCAGGTGATGCCGACCTTCTCGGTGAAGACGGTCGGCGCGATGGCGGCCAGCTCGTCGTAGAACTTCTCCTGGCGGAACTTGCTGCCGAGGATCAGGTCCGGCTTGAGGGCGTTGATGGCCTCCAGGTCGGGCTCGGTGAGCACCCCGACCTCCTTGATGGCGGCCAGCTTCTCCTCGCCGAAGTAGGTCGGCCAGCTCTTCGCCTCACCGGCGGTGGCGGCGCCGACGGGCGTGACGCCCAGGGACAGGGCCGTGTCGATCTTGTCGGTGTCGAGCACGACGACCCGCTTGGGTTCCGCCGGCACCTTGGTGGTGCCCATGGCGTGGGTGATCTCCCGGGTCTCCCCGGTGGTGGTGCCGGCGACCGGGTCGCTCTCACCACAGGCGGTGAGACCGACGCCGAGGGCCAGCGCCGCGGTGAGGGCGGCGGCGAGACGACGCATCAGATTCCTTTCGAAGGGTACGAGCCGGTCAGCGGCGTCGCCGCGTCCCCGGCGGAGGGGCGAGCCAGGGAGGGACTGGTGAGCGCGGGCACCACCAGGGGCGCCCCGGTCACCGGGCAGGGCACGACCACGCAGTCGAGGCCGAAGACGTCCCGGACCAGGTCGGCGGTGAGGATCTCCCGGGGCGGCCCGGCGGCCACCACGGCGCCGGAGCGCATCGCGATCAGGTGGTCGGCGTACCGGGCGGCCTGGTTGAGGTCGTGCAGCACGGCGACGACCGTGCGCCCCCGCTCGACGCGCAGCCGGTGCAGCAGGTCCAGCACCTCCACCTGGTGGGCGAGGTCGAGGAAGGTGGTGGGCTCGTCCAGCAGCAACGCCTCGGTGTCCTGGGCGAGCGTCATGGCGATCCAGACGCGCTGGCGCTGCCCGCCGGAGAGGGTGTCCACCGGCCGGTCCGCCAGCCCGGTCACGTCGGCGAGCGCCATGGCCCGGTCGACGGCGACGCCGTCGGACTCCGACCACTGCCGCCACCACCGCTGGTACGGCTGCCGGCCCCGGCCGACCAGGTCGGCGACGGTCACCCCCTCCGGCACCAGCGGGCTCTGCGGCAGCACGCCGAGCCGGCGGGCGACCTCGCGGGTCGGCAGGTCCCGGATGGCGGTGCCGTCCAGCAGCACGGCGCCGCGCCGGGGCGTGAGCAGGCGGGCCATGGTGCGCAGCAGGGTGGACTTGCCGCAGGCGTTGGGGCCGACGATCACCGTGAACGCGTCGCCGGGCAGCTCCAGGTCGAGCCCGTCCAGCACGGTCCGCTCGTCGTAGCCGGCGACCAGGTCGCGGGTGGAGAGCATCACGCCTCCTTGCCAGGGTGGGACATCACGAGGACCGCCGCCGGCCGCGGAGCAGCAGGAAGATCAGGTACGGGCCGCCGATGGCGGCGGTCAGCACGCCGGCGGGCAGCTGGGTGGGGGCGAACAGCCGCCGGCCGCCCAGGTCGGCCAGCACCAGCAGCAGCGCCCCGAGCAGCGCGGCGCAGACCAGCGGCGGGCGCTCGGCGCGGACCAGCCGGCGGGCCAGCTGCGGGGCGACCAGGGCGACGAAGTCCACCGCGCCGACCTGGGCGGTGACCATCGCGGCGGCCAGCACCCCGGTGCCGGCGAGGCCGACCCGGCGGGCCACCGGGCGCAGGCCGATCCCCCGGGCGGTGTCGTCGTCCAGGGCGGTGCTGTTGAGCGCCCAGCCGGCCCAGGCCAGCACCGGCAGGAGCGCGGCCAGGGTGAGGGCGATCCAGAGGCTCTCGGTCCAGCCCTTGCCGGCGAGCGTGCCGATCAGCCAGATCTGCGCGCGCAGCCCGTCGATCGGGTCGGCGGTGAGCATGACCACCTCGGTCAGGGCCCGCAGCGCGAAGGCGACCGCCACGCCGGCGAGCACGAACCGCTGGGCGGCCAGCCCGTGCCGGGCGCCGAGGACGAACAGCAGCACGGCGGCGACCAGCCCGCCGAGCAGCGCCGCCGGCGCCACGAGGACGGCGGCGACGCCGCCGGTCAGGGCCACCGTCGCGGCGAGACCGGCGCCCTGGGTGATGCCGACGACGTCGGGGCTGGCGAGCGGGTTGCGGGCCACGCTCTGGATCAGCGTGCCGGCCACCCCGAAGGCCGCGCCGGCCACCGCGGCCAGCACCAGCCGGGGCAGCCGCAGGTCCAGGACCACCAGGTCGTACGGGGTGCCGGCGCCGGAGAGGGCGCGCAGCACGTCGGCCGGGGCGACGTACGGGGTGCCCAGGGAGAGGCTGAGCACCCCCGCGGCCAGCAGCAGCACGACCAGCGCCGCGGCGACCAGCACCGAACGGCGCCGGACCTGCACGGCGACCGGGCCGATCCGCACCAGCGACCGCCCGGGCAGCGCGGTGACGCCCAGCCGGGGTCGGCCCGCCGGCCGTCCGACGGCCGGGGTGACGGGGGCGGTCACGCCGTCACGACCTTCGCGCGGCGGACCAGGAAGGCCAGCAGCGGGGCGCCGATCAGCGCGGTGACGATGCCCGCGGGCACCTCCCCGGGCGGCGCGACGAGCCGGCCGACGACGTCGGCGCCGAGCAGCAGCGCGGGCCCGAGCAGCGCCGAGACCGCGAGGGTCCAGCGGTGGTCGGCGCCGACCAGGGCGCGGGCCAGGTGCGGCACCGCGAGCCCGACGAACGCGATCGGCCCGGCCGCGGCGACGGCCGCCCCGGTGAGCAGCACCGCGGCGACGCCGCCGCCGAGACGGACCAGCCCGATCCGGTGCCCCAGGCCCCGGGCCACGTCGTCGCCGAGGGCGAGCGCGTCCAGGCCCCGGGCGACCAGCGCGGCCAGCGCCAGCCCGGCGAGCACGAACGGCAGCACCTGGGCGGCCACCGTGAGGTCCCGGCCGGTCAGCCCGCCGACCACCCAGAAGCGGTACTCCTCGAAGGTGCGGGCATCCATGCTGAGCAGCGCGTACACCACGGAGGCGAGACTGGCGTCGAGGGCCGCGCCGACCAGCGCGAGGGTGACCGGGCTCGCGCCCTCGCGGGCCTTGGCCGCGACGGCGAAGACCAGCACGCCGGCGCCGAGCGCGCCGGCGATGCCGAACCAGACGTAGCCGGCGAGGGTGCCCACGCCGAAGACGGAGATGGCCAGCACCACACCGAACGACGCGCCGGCGCTGATGCCGAGGATCCGCGGTTCGGCCAGCGGGTTGCGGGTGAGGGCCTGGAAGAGGACCCCGGCGACGGCGAGCGCCAGCCCGACGGCGAGGCCCAGCGCGGTGCGCGGCATCCGCAGCTCCCGCACGATGGTGGCGGCCTCGCCGCCGTCCGGGGCCACCAGCGCGCGCCACACCTCGTCGACGGCCAGCGCCCGGCTGCCGAGGGCGAAGCTCGCCAGCACGGCCAGCAGCAGCACCAGCGCGGCGGCGACGGTGACCGCGAGCCGCCGGCCACCACGCGCCCGGGGCCGGGCGCCGGCCGGCGCCGGTCGGGTGGCGAGGGTGGTCACGAGGCTCCTGCACGTTCGGGCTTAGGGTCGCCTTACCGTAGCCGAACGCCCTGGCCGGGCCTAACTCGCGGTTGTCGATCCGGGCGGCGCTGACCAGGGCGGAGAGCGCCGGATCCGGGCGGCGCGGGGCCCCGGCCGGCCTAGGGTGTGGGGCATGCGATTCGACCAGCACACCGTGGTGCTCCTGGTCCGGCCGTCGGACGCGCCGGAACTGCCGCTGGACGCGGCCGACCGGTTGCAGGACGCCCACCTGGCCCACCAGGCGGGGCTGGTGGAGCAGGGGCTCGTCCTGGCCGCGGGCCCGTTCGTCGACGCCGACGACGAGCGGGTGCGCGGGTTGGTCGTGCTCTCCGTCTCCCCGCAGGAGGCCCGCGAGCTGTACCGCAACGACCCGGCCGTGCGGGCCGGGCGGCTGGGCGTGCGGGTGATGAGCTGGATGGTGCCGGAGGGCAACGTGCGCTTCGAGGACGTGCCGATGCCCCGGTCGATGCTGGAGGCCGCCGCCGGCGACTGACGGCCCGGGGCGTCAGTCGGCCGGTCGTGGCGTGGGCAGCGGGCCGGTCGGCCCGTCGAGCTGCTGGTCGGCCCAGACGTAGGTCTCCGGCAGCAGTTCGGCGACGTGCACCACGCGCAGCGCGTCCATCGGCCCGACGATGACCCGGACGGTGGGGAAGTAGTCGCGCAGCACCTGTCGGCAGCGCCCGCAGGGCGGGATCACCCCGCGCCCCCGGTCGCCCACGGCGACGATCGTCTCCAGCTCGGTGACGCCCTGGGTGGCGGCGGCGCCGACCGCGACCACCTCGGCGCAGGGGCCGCCGGTGAAGTGGTAGACGTTGACCCCGGTGAACACCCGGCCGTCGGTGGTCCGCGCGGCGGCGGCGACCGTGTGGTTCTCGCTGCGGCAGCGCAGCTTGGCGACCGCCGTGGCGGCCTGCACCAGGGCCCGGTCGGTGTCGCGCATCGTCATCCCATCCCCCGTGGCCAAGGTCGGTCGGCGCCCCACTCTAGACCGGCGGACCGACGCCGCGCTCGCCCTGTGCGGGGCCGCCGGCGGGCGTGACCGGGGCGGGCGCGGCGT
>NZ_JBPQTK010000189.1:0-8260 GCF_051386315.1 Micromonospora sp. URMC 107 | reverse complement strand
GTGCCGGGCCCGGGCGCGAGGCGCGGGCCCGGCACCCGGGATCAGCGTGCGCCGAGGTCCTGCAGCGCCTTGTCCGCGCCGCGGTGCAGCGGTACGGGGTCGGTCTTGCGGGCGTTGTCCAGGCTGATGCCCTTGGCGGCCGGGTTGGCCTGGGCCAGGGCGTCCTTCTTGTCGAACACCGTCCGGGTGATCGCGCAGGCCACGTTCGCGTTGAGGTCCTTGCGGACCAGCAGCACGTTCGGCACCACGATGGTCGGGGTGTCCGCGGCTGTCTTGTAGACGTCCGCGCCGATGGTCCCGGCCTGGTACGCCGGGTTGAGCTCGGTCATCTTGGGCAGCAGCGGGGTGATGTCGATGAACTTCACCTTGTCCCCGGCGGTGGTGAACAGGTCGGTCAGGCCGCCCGTGGGCACCCCGCCCGACCAGAAGAGCCCGTCGACGCTGCCGTCCTTGACACCCTCGACGGACTTGGTCAGGTCGAGCCGCTGCGCCTGGACGTCCTTGGCCGGGTCGAGGCCGGCGGCCTCCATCAGCCGGTTGGCGATGACCTCGGTGCCGGACTTGGGCGAGCCGGTGGAGATCTTCTTGCCCTTCATGTCGGCGACCGAGTTGATCCCCGAGTCGGCCCGGACGACGACCTGCGTGTAGTTGTCGTAGATCCGGGCGAGCGCCTCGACCGGCTGCGGGGCCGTGAAGGTGCCCTTGCCCTGCACCGCG
Organism: Micromonospora sp. URMC 107; assembly: GCF_051386315.1. Lineage (NCBI taxonomy): Bacteria > Bacillati > Actinomycetota > Actinomycetes > Micromonosporales > Micromonosporaceae > Micromonospora > Micromonospora sp. URMC 107. The sequence goes on along the minus strand of NZ_JBPQTK010000189.1, from coordinate 7,543 downwards.
TTGACCGCCGTGTCGAACAGGGAGAAGGCGACGTCGTACTGGCCGCCGACGAGCTGCTCGACGTTCTGCACCGAGGCGCCGGTCTCGGCGGCGGTGCCGGTCAGCTTGCCCTCGGTCGCCCCGGAGAGCTGACCGGCCAGGGCGTTGCCGACCACGTAGTAGACGCCGGTGGCGTTGCCGGTGGCGATGCCGACCCGGGTGCTGTCGGTGACCTTGCAGGTGATCTCACTGGCGGCGTCGTCCTTGGTCGCGCCGCCCTGACGGCCCCCGCAACCGGCGGCGCCCGCCGCGACGAGGGCCAGCGCACCAACCCCCGCGGCGATCCGCACGTTGATCCGTCTCACTGTTTTTCCTCCCCATGGTTCACCTGTACCGCTGACGGCCCGCCGGTCCGGCCGGCGGATCCGCGTCTGACGAGCACACCCGCCACCATGACGGCGGCCAGGACGGCGCCGATCGCGACGGGCACGGGTTCGAGCCAGAGCAGCGTCAACCCGGCGAACGCGCCGACGATCCGCTCCGGCGTGCCGGCCGGGCCGACGCCGGGCAGCCAGCCGCCCGCCGCCACCGCCAGCACGGCGACGCTGAGGGCGGCGACCGTCGCGGCGACGGCTATCCGCTGCGCGCCCCCGATGCCGAGCAGCCCGAGGCCGGTCGGGGTGACCACGAAGGCGAGCGGGATGAGGTAGGCCGGCAGGGCGTACCGCAGGGTCTGCCACATGGTCGGCACCAGTCGGCCGCCGGTCACCGCGGCGGCCGCCACCGCGGCGAGCGCGGTCGGCGGGGACGCCTCGGACAGGACCGCGAAGTAGAAGACGAACATCGCCGCGGCGGGCGCGGTGACGCCCAGGTCCAGCAGGGCCGGGCCGATGATCACCCAGCCGATCACGAACGACGCGGTGACCGGCACGGCCAGCCCGAGCAGGGTGAGGGCGACGGCGGCGAGCAGCGCGGTGAGCGCCAGCACCACGGCCGGCTCCGAGCTGACGGCCTGTGCCCCGCTGACCAGCAGGGCCGCCGCCTGGGGGCCGAGGCCGGTCTTGGTGGTGGTGGCGGTGATGATGCCCGCGGCGGCGCAGACCGCGCTCACCGCGAGGACCCCGCGCACCCCGGCGCTCAGCGCGGCGAGCAGGCGGGCCGGGGTGAGCCGGTGCCGACGGTCGAGGAAGGACAGCGCGGCGGCCAGGACGGTGGCCAGCACCACGGCCTTCGTCGCGGAGAACCCGACGGCCAGCAGCCCGACGATCGCGAAGAGCGAGAGGAAGTGGTAGCCGAAGCGGGCCAGCAGCCGGCCGGCGGAGGCCGTCTCGATCACGACCGGTCGCACGCCCGAGCGCCGGGCGTCGATCTCGACCGCGAGGAGGATGCCGAGGTAGTAGAGCACCGTCGGGACGGTCGCCCAGCCGAGCACCTGGAGGTAGGACACGCCGAGGTACTCGGCGATGATGAAGGCCGCCGCGCCGAGGGTGGGCGGGGAGAGGATCGCCCCGACGCCGGCCGCGGCGAGCATGCCGCCCGCCCGCTCCGGCGGGTAGCCGGCCCGCCGCAGGACGGGCCAGGTGACCGCGCCGATGCTGACGGTCGTCGCCGCGCCGGACCCGGAGACGGTGCCGAGCAGGAAGCCGGAGGCCACGGCCGTGCGCCCGGCGGCCGTCCGCGAGCGCCGGAAGGCGGCGGCCGACAGCTCCACGAAGAACCGGCCGGCGCCGGAGAGGTCCAGCACCGCGCCGTAGATGGTGAAGAGCACGATGTACGTCGCCGCGACGTCGAGCGGGGTGCCGTAGAAGCCGCTGTCGGAGTTGTAGAGGGCGTCGACGATCTGTCCGAAGTCGAGGCCCGCGTGGGCCACCGGCCACGACTGGGGCAGCAGCCCGCCGTAGTAGCCGTAGCCGAGGAAGACCACGCAGACCGCCGGCAGGATCCATCCGGTGGTGCGGCGGCACGCCTCCAGCAGCAGGAGCAGCAGGACGGTGCCCATCGCCACGTCCAGGCCGACCAGCAGGCCCTGCCGGTCGAGGAAGGCGTCGTACCCACCGCCGCCGGTACCGAGGCCGAAGGGCAGCACCGGGTAGAGGCAGCTGACCAGCGCCGCGCCGGCCAGGACCCAGTCCGGCAGGGTGGGGCCCCGGTGCCCGGGGCGGTCCGTGGGCGCGGCGGCGGTCGGCCCGTCCGCGTCCTTGCGGCGCGGTCGCCGGGGCAGGCGCAGATCCGCCGGGTACGCCAGGAAGACCATCGGCAGGATGCCCGCCAGGAAGACGATCAAATAGAACTTGCTCCCCTGCGGCAGCGGGGCGAACACCTGCCAGAGGGCGAGCAGCGCGATCGCCAACGTCGTTCCGGTGACCAGAACGCCGATCGGCCCGGACAGTTGCCGCCCGGGCTTTTCGTCCTCGAACTGCGCGGCGAGTTCCCGTGCATCGGTCGTGGCGCCGGCGGGATCGGAGCGATCGTCCGCCTCGGGCGGCAGCGGGACCGGACCGTCGTCCAGGGGCCCGGTGGCCATGGTGGACGGCTGCTGGGGGGACTCGCCGGAAGAACGCACTGGTGGCACGAGGGGGCACGATACGCGAATAACAAACCCGGCGGAATATTGCTGATCATGATTGCAGTCTGTGATTAATTTGAACCCCGATCACGCAGAGAGACCACAATTGAGTCCGGATTTGTCGCCGGGCGGAATGCGTAATTGGTAAGAATGCGGCAAGCCGGGAGCGGTTTCCATCCGATCCGTCCACTCTGGTCCCGTAGCGGCGTACGCCTGCCCTCGCGGCGCGCCACCGTCGCCGCGTCGTCGCCGCCGCACCGGGCGATCACACAGCGTGGTTTTCGTCGCTCTCCGTCGCCAAACGGGGCCTGACCAGGGCACCTGTGCCCCCTACCGCCCGACCCCACTCCTGTCGCCCGGCCCCACCCCTACCGCCCGGCGACGACCCGGCCGGATCCGGTGGGACGTGTCGGAACCGACGGTTATGGTCGGGCGGTGACCATGGCTCCACCACTCATCCAGGCGCGGGCGCTGGTGAAGCGGTTCGGCGACTTCACCGCCGTCGACGGCATCGACGTCGAGGTGCGTGCCGGCGAGGCGTTCGGCTTCCTCGGGCCCAACGGCGCCGGCAAGTCCTCGACCATGCGGATGGTCGGGTGCACCTCCCCGCCCAGCGGGGGTGAGCTGCGCATCCTCGGCATGGACCCGGTCCGCGACGGGCCGGCGATCCGGGCCCGGCTCGGCGTCTGCCCCCAGCTCGACAACCTCGATCCCGAGCTGACCGTCCGGGAGAACCTCACCACCTACGCGCGCTACTTCGGCATCTCCCGCCGGGTGGCCCGCGAGCGGGCCGCCGAGCTGCTCGACTTCGTCCAGCTCACCGAGCGGGCCGACAGCCTGGTCGAACCCCTCTCCGGCGGCATGAAGCGGCGGCTGACCATCGCCCGCGCACTGGTCAACGAGCCCGAGATCGTCCTGCTGGACGAGCCGACGACCGGCCTCGACCCGCAGGCCCGGCACCTGGTGTGGGAGCGGCTGTTCCGGCTCAAGCAGCAGGGCGTCACGCTGGTCCTCACCACGCACTACATGGACGAGGCGGAGCAGCTCTGCGACCGGCTGGTCGTGATGGACGGCGGGCGGATCGTCGCCGAGGGCTCGCCCCGCGCGCTGATCGACCGGCACTCCACCCGGGAGGTGGTGGAGCTGCGGTTCGCCGCCGAGTCTCAGGAGGCGTTCGCCGGCAAGCTCGACGGCCTGGGGGAGCGGGTCGAGGTGCTGCCCGACCGGATCCTGCTCTACGTGTCCGACGGCGACGCGGCGGTGGCCGAGGTCGGCGCGCGCGGGCTGAGCCCGGCCAACGTGCTGGTCCGGCGCAGCAGCCTGGAGGACGTCTTCCTCCACCTCACCGGCCGCACCCTGGTCGACTGACCGGCGGGCGCGTCCGCCGCGGCACCTGCGGCGCGGGCCCGGCACCCCGCCACGCCGGGCGTCGGGTGCGACGGCGACGGCCGTTCCGTAGCATCGGCGGGCCGGTGGCACCTTGGCCGCCCGGCGACGCACCCGGGGGGTGTCATGTCGAGGTTGGAGTTCCAGTCGCGTCACCAGGCCGGCCTCGCCGCGCTCTACCTGGGCGTCTTCGCGACGATCTGGTTCAGCGTGCCGGCCGCCGACCAGCCGCTGCGCGCCCTGCTGGTGGTCGCGAGCGGCGCGGCGCTGGTCACGGCGGTGACCGGAGCCGTCGTGGTGGCGCGCAGCCGGGGCGCCGGGCACGCCGGCCGGGACCGCGCCGCCGACCGTCGCTACCTGCTGATCGTTCTCGCCGAGTTCGCCGCCGCCGGGCTCGGTGCCGCCGTGCTCGCCCTCGCCGGGTGGTCCGAGTTCGTCCCGGTGCTGGTCTGCGCCGTGGTGGGGCTGCACTTCTTCCCCCTCGTCCCGGTGCTGGGCGACCCGCTGCTGTGGCCGCTCGGGGTGGCCATGTGCGTCGTCGCCCTGGCCGGGCTGGTCACCGCGCTCGCCTCGGCGGTGTCGGCGGGGCTCGTCGTGGGCACCGGCGCGGGGCTGCTGCTGCTCGGCTACGCGGTGCTGGCGCTGGTCCGCGCGTTCCGGCGGCGCTGACCCGGCTCGGCGTGGAAGCGGACGACAGGCCGACCGGGCCGCCGTAGGGTGGTCGCGGCTGTCGTACCGGCGGGATAGAAAGTCGTGGTGGACGCGGAGCGAGGCGGGGGTGGTCGCGTGAGCGTGACGGAGTCGGCGCGGGAGCGGTCCCGGCCGCCGCTGCCGCGGGTGCCCGCCCTGCCGGTGCTGGCCCATCACCTGGCCGGCTACCGGCGCACCTGGCGGGGCGGGTTCTTCTCGTCGTTCCTGCTGCCGGTGCTCACCGTGCTGGGTTTCGGCGTCGGCGTCGGCGGCTACGTCGACCAGGGCGTCGGCGGGGTGCGTTACCTGGACTGGATCGTGCCCGGCCTGATCGCGTCGACCGCCGTGCAGGTGGCGGTCGGCGAGTCGACGTGGCCGGTGTTCAGCAAGTTCCAGTGGATCAAGACCTACTTCGCGCAGAGCGCGGCGCCGCTGCGGGTGGTCGACATCCTCACCGGCCACCTCGCGTTCGTGCTGTTCCGCGTGCTGTGCAGCACGGCGGCGTTCCTGCTGGTGACGACCCTGTTCGGCGCGGTGCGCTCGCCGTGGGCGCTGGCCACGCTCCCGGTGGTGGTGCTGCTCGGCCTGGCCGTCGCGGCACCGACCTTCGCGTACGCGTCGGTGGTGTCGAGCGACAGCTGGCTGGCGATGCTGCTCCGCTTCGCGGTGATCCCGATGAGCCTGTTCGCCGGGGTCTTCTTCCCGGTGGAGTCGCTGCCGGGGGCGCTGCGCTGGCTGGCCTACGCGACGCCGCTGTGGCACGGCGTCGACCTGTGCCGGGCGGCGACGCTCGGTGTCGCTCCGCAGTGGTCGGTGCTCGGCCACCTGCTCTATCTCGCGGCCTGGTCGGTCGCCGGCTGGCTGCTGGCCCGCCGCGCGTTCCGCCGCAGGCTCGTCGTCTAAGAGGGGTGCCGTGGTCGCTCTCGTCCTGCCCCGGCTGGTGAACGTCGCCGCCGCGTCCCGTCGCTCGATCTCGGTGGCCGAGCGCAACGTGGCGGCCCTGAAGCCCGTCTACTGGCTGCTGCTCGCCTCCGGCATCGTCGAGCCGCTGCTCTACCTGTTCTCGATCGGTGTCGGGGTGGGCGCGCTGATCGGCGACCTCACGCTGCCCGGCGGCGAGGTCGTCGCCTACGCGGCGTTCGTCGCGCCCGCCATGCTCGCGTCGTCGGCGATGTCCGGCGCGCTGGCCGAGACGACCTTCAACTTCTACGGCAAGTTGAAGTACATGAAGCTGTACGACGGCGTGATCGCCACCCCCGTGCAGCCGTTCGAGATCGCACTGGGGGAGCTGGGCTGGGCGATGCTGCGGGGCAGCGCCTACTCGGCCGCGTTCCTCGTCGTGATGGTGGCGATGGACCTGACCACCGCCGCGCGGGCGCTGGTCGCCCTCCCGGCGGCCGTGCTGGTCGGCTTCGCCTTCGGCGCGCTGGGGATGGCGATCTCCACCCTCATGCGCAGTTGGCACGACTTCGATCTGATGGCTTCCGCCCAGTTCACCCTCTTCCTCTTCTCCGGCACGTTCGTGCCCGCCCAGGACTACCCCGCCGTGCTGCGTTGGCTGGTCGAGGCGACCCCGCTCTACCGGGCGGTGCACCTCATCCGCGGCATCTCGACGGGCACGGTCGGCGGGGAGTGGGTGCTCGACGTGCTCTACCTGCTCACGGTGATGACCGTGGGGCTGCTGGTCGCCTCGCGCCGGATGGGCAGGTTGCTCTACGGGTAGGGGTTAACCGTCGCCGCTGCCGGGGCATGTCGAGGGGGACGACACTCCGAGCACGAGGGAGGGGCGATGGCCTCCGACCAGTCTTCCGCCCGCAGCGGGCGCGACCGCGACGATTCCGGGGCGGTGGCCGCCGGCCGGGTGGGCGACCGCCGGACGGGCCACGCCGACCGGGGGGCCGACCCCGCGCGGCACCGCCCGGGTCGCGGCCCGGTCGGGCCCGACGAGGGCCCCGACAGCCCAACCGAGCTGCCGGGCGCCGGCTGGAAGGCCGCGCTGCGCCGCACGGTGCGGGAGTTCCAGGACGACAGCCTGACCGACTGGGCGGCGGCGCTGACGTACTACGGGGTGCTCTCCATCTTCCCCGGCCTGCTGGTGCTGGTCTCGATCCTCGGCCTGCTCGGCCCGGGCGCGACCCAGGGCGTCAAGGACACCGTCAACCAGGCGGTCCCGCAGGGGGAGATCCGGCAGATCGTCGAGGGGGCGATCGACCAGGCACAGCAGAGCGGCGGCTTCGCCGGCTTCGCCGCGATCCTCGGTCTGCTGGCCGCGTTCTGGTCGGCGTCGGGTTACGTCGCCGCGTTCATGCGCGCCTCCAACACCATCTACGACGTGCCGGAGGGGCGCCCGATCTGGAAGACGCTGCCGATCCGCGTCGGGGTGACCGCCGTGATCGGCGTGATGCTGCTGGCCAGCGCGGTGATCGTGGTCTTCACCGGCGGCCTCGCCGAGCAGGTCGGGGAGGCGATCGGGCTGGGCTCCACGGCGGTGACGGTGTGGAACATCGCCAAGTGGCCGGTGCTGCTGCTCCTGGTCAGCCTGATGTTCGCGATCCTCTACTGGGCCTCGCCGAACGCGCGGCACGGCGGCTTCCGCTGGGTCAGCCCCGGCGGGGTGCTGGCCGTGGTGATCTGGCTGGTGATCTCGGGCCTGTTCGCGCTCTACGTCAGCAACTTCGGGTCGTACAACAAGACGTACGGGGCGCTCGCCGGCGTGATCGTCTTCCTGATCTGGCTGTGGCTGAGCAACATCGCGATCCTCCTCGGCGCGGAGTTCGACGCCGAGTTGGAGCGCAGCCGCGCCATCGAGGCGGGTCACTCCCCGGACGAGGAGCCGTACGTCGAGCTGCGCGACGACCGCAAGCTCAAGAAGAAGCGCAACGCCGCCAACCGCCGCTGACCTCCGGCCACCCCGCCACCCGC
>NZ_JBPQTK010000188.1:0-8296 GCF_051386315.1 Micromonospora sp. URMC 107 | reverse complement strand
GGCTGGGGCTGAGCGTGGGGGAGGGGGAGACGGCCCGGTCCAGCGACCGCGAGGCGCGGTCGTCGTCGAGGGACCGCTCGGCCAGCGCCTCGACCACGGGCTCCCGCGCGGCGTCGGCGTCGTCGCGCGTGCCGGCGAACGCGGCCACGCCGAGGCAGCAGGTCACGCCGGTGGCGAGCGCGACCCGGACGGGGGTCGAGGCGAGCAGGGCCCGGCCGCCGCGACGCTGCCGCTCCGGAGCGCGATGACGGCCGGTCGTCCGTTCGGTCGAGGCGGGATCGTCCGGGCGGGTGGCCGGCCGATCCTGGGTCAGCTTCTGGGCGGGGTGGTCGTCGTGGTGCACCCGCCGAGGTTAGAAAGGCGAGCCCCTCTTGCCATCGGCCTGCTTGGTGGCATGCGCCACAATTTGCGCCGATCTGCGGGTCGAATACGCCCGCCGGGCCATCATCTCCACCATCTCCTCTTGTCGAATCTTTCGCCTTTATCCGATAAGGGTGGGCTTATCGGGCGAAGAGTCGATCTTGAGTCGGGGTGGAGGGGCGGAGCAGGGCCTCCACCGAACGGTGGAGGCCGTTCCCGACCCCCGGACGACCGCGGGTCGGCCCCCGAGGGGACCCGACCCACCCCGGGGCTCACCCGCCGGCCGGTCAGTGCCGGCCGTTCTCCGCCGGCGTCACGGTGAGCCGGTGCCGGCTGCCGTCGCCGCTGGAGAAGGGCCAGAGCCGGTCCGCGTGCTCGACCAGCTCGGCCAGCTGTTGCCGGCTGAGCCCGGCGGACGAGATGGACGCGTGCACGTCCGCCCGGTACCGGCCGTCGTCGTCGCGCCCGAGCTTCGCCTCCGCGCGTACCTGCACGGTGTGCGCCTCGTCGGTGATCTCGCCCGCCGCCTCGACCGCCGCGTGGTGCAGGCAGGACGCGAACGCGGCGGCGAGCAGCTGCTCGGGGGTCAGCCCCGAGCAGTGCGGCGCCAGCGGGGACGCCAGGGCAGTGGACAGGCTTCCGTCGTCGGTGCGTACGTGGCCGCCCTCGGCGGTCGCGGTGGCCGTCTCGTTCAGCCAGGAGCTCGATTCCGGCATCGCGTTCCTCCCGTCGCTCACCCGCCCGGCTACCCGGCACCAGGGCGGTGAAACCGCAGGTGGCCGGCGGGAGGGCCGGAGGGCGCCTGCCGAAGGCGGCCCACGACGCCGGTGCGCCGGACGCTCATCCGGCCTGGGTGGACCAGTCGGGCAGGGGGGCCGCCTCGGTCACCTCTGCCGCCGCCCGCTCGGTCCACGGCGACATCGACCCGCCGCGCTGCCGCGGCGGGGTGGGCTGCCGCAGCGGCACGTACACCCGGGCGTCCACCGCCTCCGCCAGCAGCAGTGCCGCCATCAGGCTGGTCGGCCGGTCGGCCGGGTCGTCGGCCAGGCAGCTCGCGCACAGGTCGGCCACCTCCGGCGGCAGCCCCTCGATCTCCGGCAGCGGCAGCGGCGGCTGCCGCCGGCGTGCGCCGAGCAGCTGGGTCGTGGTGCCCGCCTGGTACGGCAGCCGGCCGGTCAGGCAGTAGTAGAGCAGGACGCCGAGGGCGTACATGTCGGCGGCCGGGGTGGCGGGCGCCCGCTCCAGCTGCTCCGGCGCGAGGTAGGCCGGCGTGCCGACCACCATCCCCTCCGGCGACCGGTCGGGGGTGCCGGACGGGGTGGCGATGCCGAAGTCGAGCACCTTCACGCCGGCCGGGGTCAGGATCACGTTCGCCGGCTTGACGTCGCGGTGCACGATGCCGTGCGCGTGGGCCGCGGCCAGCGCGGCGCTCACCTCGGCGCAGACCCGGACGGCGATGCGCCAGTCCAGCGGCCCGGCGCGCAGGTGTGCGGCCAGCGTCTCGCCCTCGGCCAGCTCCATGACGATGTAGGGCACCTGCCCCTCGGGGGCCGTCCCGCAGGTGCCGAAGTCGTGCACGAAGGCCACGTTCGGGTGCACCAGCCGGGCGGCGGAGCGGGCCTCCGCGCGGATGCGCTCCACGGAGGTGTCCTGGCCCTCCTGCCCGGGGGACATCACCTTCACCGCGACCGGCCGGTCCAGCACCGCGTCGTGGGCCCGCCAGACCTCCGACATGCCGCCGATGCCGATGCGCTGTTCGAGCCGGTACCGCCCGTCCAGCGTTCTCATCGACCGCTCCCTGTGCTCGTGGCCCGTCCCGCGACGGGCCGCCCAGAGCTGCGGTACCCGGGCTCCGATCAGGGCAAACCGCCGCCGGATCCGGGCGGTGCCGCCCTGCGCTGCGGTAGCTTGCGAGCCAGGGCCGGTGTCGGGGCGGTACGCGGGAAAGGCGGGCGCGCGGATGAGCGAGGTGACCGTACGCTTCGTCGGCGGCCCGGCCCACGACCTGGTCCGGGCGTTGCCGGCCGAGCCGGACGGCACCCCGCCGGCACACTGGATCCTGCGCCACCCCGACGGCGCCGGGCCGGCCACGGCCGGCGGGCCGGACCACCTCTACCAGCGCGAGCATCGCGCCGACGGCGGCACCTGGACGATGCGCTTCGTGCACACCTATCCGGCCGGCATGACGGAGTGAGGAGCGCCCGCCGCCCGCTGACGCGCGGGTGGACGTTCAGTCGGCCAGCAGTTCGGCGAGGGCCTGCCCGATCCGGTCGGCGTGCCGCCCGTCCGGGTCCTCGTCGGCGTTGAAGTCGGTGACGCTCATTCCGAGCAGCCGACCCGAACACACCAGCGGCCGGGCCAGCGCGATCAGGTCGGCCCAGTCCAGGCCGCCCGGCTCCGGGTAGCTGACCGCCGGCAGCACGAGCGGGTCGAGCACGTCGAGGTCGAGGTGCAGCCAGGCCGGCGTCGTACCCACGGCGAGCTCCCGGCCCACCGCCGCCGCGTCGGCGCCGCGGATCCGGGTCGCCGGCACCAGGCGGACGGCCGGGTCGACCCGGGATGCCTCCCTGCCGTCCGTGGCCCGGTCGAGCGGCCGGTGGCCGAGCACGTGCACCTGGTCGGGGTCGACCAGCGGCCCCTCCCGGTCGAGGACCCCCGCCGGGCCGTGGTCGGTGACGATCGACAGGTCCATGTCCGCCGCCTCGCCGGTGGGCGAGGTGCGGCCGTCCTCGAAGTCGAGGTGGGCGTCGAGGAACCACAGGTCGAAGCCGGCGGGCAGCCCCTGCAGGATGCCCGGCAGGATCGCGCAGTCGCCGCCGAGCACCAGCGGGTGGCGCCCCGTGCCGATCAGCGTCGTCACCCGGACGGCGATCGCGCGGGCGGCGCGGCGCACCTGGTCGACGCCGATCACCCCGGTCTCCGGATCCCGGACCGGGTCGGTGATCAGGGCGTCGACCCCACCGGCGTCGGCCACGCCCAGCCGGCCCAGCAGCCCGGCGGCCCGCAGCGCGGCGGGCGCCCGGTGCTCGCCCCGGCCGCGTCCGGAGGAGTCGAGGGGAGCGTCCAACACCGACCATCGCACACCCGGAGGCTAGCCCGAGCGTGGCAGGCTGGGCGGCATGTACCGGGAACGTCCGGCCGGGTTCGCCGGCGCGGTGCTCTGGACCAGCGCCACGACGGCGGGCGCCGCACCGACCAGGGTGCTCCCCGACGGCTGCGTCGACCTGCTCTGGTCGAGCCGCCTCGGGCTCGTGGTGGCCGGGCCGGACCGCACCGCCCACCTCAGCGGCGGCGGGCCGGCGGAGCGCTGGGTGGGGCTGCGGCTGCCGCCGGGCACCGGCCCGGCGGTGCTCGGCGTACCGGCGATCGAGCTGCGCGACCGGCGGGTGCCCCTGGCCGAGCTGTGGGGCGAGCGGGACGTCGCCCGGCTGGCCGAGCGGGCGGAGACGGCCCCGGCCGACGTGCTGACGGAGATCGCCGCGCGGCGACTGCGGGCGGCCGGCGGGCCCGACCCGATCGCCGCCCGGGTCGCCGCCGCGCTGGCCGCCGGCGTCACCGTGAGCGCGACCGCCGCCGAGGTCGGCCTCGATCCGCGCGCCCTGCACCGTCGGTCCCGGCACCTGTTCGGGTACGGCCCGAAGACCCTGGCCCGGATCCTGCGGATGGGGCGCGCGCTGGCGCTGGCCCGCGCCGGCATCCCGCTGGCCGAGGTGGCGGCCCGCTGCGGCTACGCCGACCAGGCCCACCTCACCCGCGACGTGCGCGACCTGGCCGGCGTGCCGCCGACCGCCCTGCTGCCCCGCTGAGCGGGGTTACGGCACGCCATCGCCATGTCGACCCGAGCGACGCCGAATCGTGCGTCGCCACGGCTACGAGGGTCGGCGCGGTCGCACCTGGATCACCCTCACCCCCGCCGGCAGCAGCGTGCTCGCCGAGGAGATCGCCCAACTCAAGCAGCTCATCGCCCGCGTCGAGACCAGCCGCATCCCGGAGGGTCGATGACCCGGCAGGCGGTCAGGCTCCCGGGAGCGGGGCGAACAGGTCCACGCCGTTGCCGTCCGGGTCGCGCACCACCGCGTACCGCTGGCCCCAGAAGGCGTCCCACGGGGGCAGGTGGCCCTCGTGGCCCTCCGCCACCAGCTCCGCGTAGAGCCGGTCCACCTCGGCCGGGTCGGCGCACCGGAAGGCGAGGCTGGCCCCGCCGCCGGCCCCGGGCCGCCAGTCCGGGTCGAAGGTGCGGACGGTGTCGGCGGTGTCCCAGGCCAGCCGGAGCCCGCCGGGCAGGGTGACCTCCACGTGCGGCGCGGTGTCGGCGTCCGCCGGGATGTCGAGGCCGAGCCGCCGGTAGAAGGCGAGGGAACGGGGCAGGTCGCTGGTGACCATGCCGATGAGGTCGAGTGTCGGTGCCATGGCCCCACGGTAGGCAGGCCCCGGGCGCGCGTCTTGAACGGAACGGACGGCGGACGGAGTGCCGGTGTGGCCTTCACGGCCGGGACGATCGGCGTAGCGTGTCAGGCAAGTCCGGCTTTCCGGGCAAATGCCCCAAGGGGTCCTGCCTGCGTACGCCGGTCTCGAGACGCGAGGGAAGGAGCGGTCGGTGGAACACCTGGCCTACCTGGACGCGGGGTCCGGCAGCCTGATCGTGCAGGCGGTGGTCGGCGGGGTGGCCGGCGCCGCGGTGGCGGCCAAGCTCTACTGGCGGCGACTGGTCGACCGGTTCCGCCGCCAGCCCACCGACCAGCGCTGACCCCGGCCGATGGTGAACTCCCGCACCGGTCTGCGCACCGAGCCAGGCTCCTTCCGTGACCCCGCCAACCGGGTCTTCCACCTCGACGGCGACGTGCTGCGCGGGCTGGACGAGCGGGCTGCCGGGGAGTGGCGGGCGCTGACCGCCAGCGAGTTCTTCCCGCCGCTGCTGGCCGCCGGCAAGGTGTGCGGCACCGAGGCGGTCGAGTCGCCGGCCGTGCCGTCGGGCGACCGGTGGGCCGCCGTGCTCCGTCACGAGCGCATCCCGTTCGTCTCCCACCCGTACGAGTGGTCCTTCACCATGCTCCGCGACGCGGCGCTGCTGCACCTGGAGATCCTGCGGGCGGCGCTGCCGGCCGGGTTCACCACGAAGGACGGCTCGGCGTACAACCTCCAGTGGCGCGGCGCCGAACCGGTGTTCATCGACGTCGGCTCGTTCACCCCGGCCCGCGACGGCGAGCCCTGGGCCGGGTACCGGCAGTTCTGCCAGACGCTGCTCTACCCGCTGCTGCTCGGCGCCCACCTCGGGCTGGACTTCCAGCCCTGGCTGCGCGCCCGGGTCGACGGCATCGAGCCCGACCAGATGCGCCGGCTGTTCGGCGGCGCCCGGCGGCTGCTGCCCGGCGTACCCACGCACGTGCACCTGCACGACGCGATGCAGCGGCGCAACGCCCGCGCCAGCACCGCCGACGTCCGGTCCCAACTGCGGGCGGCCGGCTACTCCCGCGAGCTGGCGCTGGCCACCGTACGGGGCATCGAGAGGCTCGTCCGCCGCCTAAAGCCCCGCCCGGCGGCCAGCCACTGGGTCGACTACCAGCGCACCTGCGCGTACACCGCCGACGACCGGGCCGCGAAGGAACGCTTCGTGGCCGAGGCGTTGGCCGACGGGCCGCGGCCCCGCCTGGCGCTGGACCTCGGCGCCAACGACGGCCGGTACGCCCGGCTCGCCGCCCGGCACGCCGACTACGTCGTCGCGGTCGAGCAGGACCCGGGCGTGGTGGACGGGCTCTACCGCGATCTCCGCGCGGCGGGGGAGCGGCGGATCCTGCCCCTGGTGATGGACCTCGCCGACCCGTCGCCCGGCGGCGGCTGGCGCGGCGTCGAGCGGGCCTCGTTCGCCGACCGGGCCGGCGCCGACGCGGTCCTCGCCCTGGCCGTGGTGCACCACCTGGCGATCGGGCGCAACGTGCCCCTGCCCGAGGTGCTGGACTGGCTCGTCGGCCTCGCCGTCCCCGGCGCCCGCCTGGTGGTGGAGTTCGTCCACCCCGAGGATCCGATGGCCCGCCGGCTGCTGGCCAACAAGCCCGAGGGCCTCTTCCCCGACTACCGACCGGCCGAGTTCGAGCGGCTGCTCGCCGCGCGCTGCCGGGTCGCGCGGCGGCTGGACCTGCCCTCGGGCACCCGGACGCTCTACGCGGCGGTCGTGGGTGGCTGAGCCGCAATCCGGGCCGGACCGCGCGTGCGGCGACCGGCCGCCGGGTGACCGGCCGTCGGATGACCGGCTGCCGGGTGACCGGCCCTCCGGTGGCCGGCCGGGCGGCTGGCGTACGGAGCTGGGCCGGCTGGCCGAGGTGGTGGCGCTGGTCGGGCTCGTGGTCACCCAGCCGCTGCTGGACGTCCTCGGGCGCAGCCCCGACTTCTTCCTGTTCCACCGGGCCGACCGCGGGGAGATCCTGCTGCTGGTGGCGCTGGTCGCGCTGGCGCCCACCGCCGCCGTGGCGCTGCTCGGCGCGCTGTCCCGGCTGGCCGGACGCGCCGCCCGGTCGGCGACGCACACCCTGCTGGTCGGCCTGTTGCTCGCCGCGCTGGCCGTGCAGGTCGGCCGGCACGGCACGCCGCTGCGGGGCGTACCGCTGCTGCTGCTCGCCGCGGTGGCCGGGGCCGCCGGGGCCGCCGCACACCGGCGGTGGCGCGCGCCCGGGCGGGCACTGCGGCTGGCCGCGGCCGGACCGCTGCTCTTCGTGGGGCTGTTCGTGTTCGCCTCGCCCACCTCGACGGTGGTGCTGCCCCGGGGCGAGGGCGGCGCCGCCGGGGTGGCCGGGCCCGGCAACCACCCGCCGGTGGTCGTGCTGGTCCTCGACGAGCTGCCCCTGGTGTCCCTGCTCGGCCCGGACGGGCGGATCGACGCCGCCCGGTTCCCGCACTTCGCCGAGCTGGCCGCCGGCTCCACCTGGTACCGCAACGCCACCGGCGTCAGCGGCTGGACGCCCTACGCGCTGCCGGCGATGCTCACCGGCCGGTACCCGCAGCGGGCGGCGGCGCCGCACTACTCGCAGTACCCGGACAACCTCTTCACCGCCCTCGGCGGCCTGTACGACGTCCGCGCCGAGGAGAGCATCACCCGGCTCTGCCCGCCCAGCCGCTGCGAGCAGCCGGTCAGCCCGGAGCAGGGGATGGGCGTCCTCATCCGGCAGGCCGGCGGGCTGCTGCGCCAGGTGACCGCCCCCGTCGACAGCCGCGTCGACCCGGAGGACTCGTACCGTGAGCGGACCCGCGCGGAGGCGGGCATCGACGCCGCCGAGCCCGTCCCGGCGGACCCGAAGTTCCGCTGGGACAGCCTGGACGACAACCAGCCGGCCCGGTTCACCAGCTTCCTCGCCGGGCTGCGGCCGGCGCCCCGGCCCACCCTGCACTTCCTGCACCTGCTGATGCCGCACTCGCCGTGGGCGTACCTGCCGTCGGGGGCGCGCTACGACGCCCCGGGGGACCTGCCGAACGACGGCGACGGCTGGGCGGAGCTGGCCCGCCGGCGGCACCTCGCGCAGCTCGGCTACACCGACCGGCTGATCGGTCAGACCCTGCGTACCCTGCGCTCCGGCGGTCTCTACGACGAGGCCCTGTTGGTGGTCACCGCCGACCACGGCGTCAGCTTCACCCGGGGCGCCCAGGGCCGGGGCATGGACGCCATCCGGACCGCCCCCGGCGAGGTCGCCTGGGTGCCGACGTTCGTCAAGACCCCCGGTCAGCGCGCCGGGCGGATCGACGACCGGAACTGGCAGCACGTCGACCTGCTGCCCACCATCGCCGACGAGGCGGCCGTCCGGCTCCCGTGGCCGGTCGACGGCCGGTCCGCCCGGCAGGCCCCGCGCGCCGACGCGGGCAAGGTCTTCTACGACCGCCCCGGCCAGCCGACCCCCATCGCCGACGGCCGTGCCCACCAGCGGATGGGGTGCGGGCGGCGCGACCGGGG
>NZ_JBPQTK010000187.1:0-8387 GCF_051386315.1 Micromonospora sp. URMC 107 | reverse complement strand
CCGGCCGTGGCGGCCCGGCACACCCGGGCCGCCACCGACTGCACCCACTGCCGGTACGCGGCCGAGTCGGCGGGATCGGCGCGCCGCCGCAGCACCCGGGTCGCGGCCCGGCAGGCGGCGAGCAGGTCCACCACGTCGGCGAGGCGGTCGACGGGATCGGTCGCCCCGTCGTGCCGGGCGTAGATGGTGGCGACCACCGCGCGTACGAGATCGCTGTCGAAGGCCCGGCCGGCCGCGACCGCGTCCAGGCCGGCGAGCCCGGCGGCGACTCCGGGGCGGGGCCGTCCGGGGCCGGGCGCGGCGGCGGCCACGATCACGCGGCCGGGCAGGCTGGTCAGCAGATCCCACTCGGCGGCGGAGTAGACGGCGGTGGTCAGCGGTGCGGCGCGGCGGCCGGCAGAGGACGGCTCTCCGGCGACGGAGTGGCTCATGGGGACCTCCGGCGCCAGCATATGCCCCGGATGGGAAAAAGGGCCCCTACCACCCGGAACCCGGATGAGAAGGGGCCCGTCGGTCAGCGCGGCTCGGGGAAGCTCGGCCGTTCCGGGTCGACGCCCTCGGGCACCGTCGTCGCCGCGTACTCCTTCTTCGGGACCATCACCTTGCGGCGGAAGACGCACACCATGGTGCCGTCCTGGTTGTAGCCCCGGGTCTCCACGGAGACCACGCCCCGGTCAGGCTTGGAGGACGACTCGCGCTTGTCCAGGACCGTGGTCTCGCCGTAGATCGTGTCGCCGTGGAAGGTGGGCGCCACGTGCCGCAGGGACTCGACCTCGAGGTTCGCGATGGCCTTGCCGCTGACGTCGGGCACCGACATGCCCAGCAGCAGGGAGTAGATGTAGTTGCCGACCACCACGTTGCGCTTGAACTGGCTCGCCGTCTGAGCGTAGTGCGCGTCCATGTGCAGCGGGTGGTGGTTCATGGTGAGCAGGCAGAAGAGGTGGTCGTCGTACTCGGTCACCGTCTTGCCGGGCCAGTGCCGGTAGACCGCGCCGACCTCGAACTCCTCGTAGTAGCGGCCGAACTGCATCCTTGTCCCCTTCGACGGGCGGCGATGGAGTTCGGCACAGCATGCCTTATGCAGTGTTAAGGCGAGGCGCGGGGCGCGTGGCGTGCGGGAATGTCACACCCGCCACGACCGGGGGGAGACGCAATGAGCGGCGGGGCCCTCCCCGGCACCCGCCGCCCACGCTCTGATGCGGACGATTCTGCCGCACGAGAAGGCGGATCGAACAGAGACGGAGGTCACATTTACCTTTTCGTAACACTACTCTCCGTGTTCAATTACCCAGGCCTCGGCGATCTCCGCACGCCGGATAGCGGCTTGTCAACCGCCTGATTGCTCATTCCTGCCGGTCAATCGTGTCGATCTCTCTGGAAACGCTCCCATCACTTCCGGTCACGCAAATGCGTCATGCACTTGCGTACCGCAACGCCAACTGGGAACAATCTCCATCGATGGAAGCGCGGCCAGCTCGACGCCGTGACGAGCACGTTTCGGCGGGGGCGGGTCGGGAATTCCACGCGGTACGCCCTGGTTCCACCAGACGTAGCTATTCCGCGCCGATCGGAGAATTTCATGGCAACCGTAGAGCTGACCACGGCAAACTTCGACGAGGTGACCGGCAGCGACGGCATCGTGCTGGTCGACTTCTGGGCCGACTGGTGCGGCCCGTGCAAGCGGTTCGCCCCGGTCTACGAGCGCTCCTCCGACAAGCACTCCGAGATCGTGTTCGGCAAGGTCGACACCGAGGCGCAGCAGGAGCTGGCCGCCAAGTTCGACATCCGCTCGATCCCGACGATCATGGCGATCCGCGACGGCGTCATCGTCTTCGCCCAGCCCGGCGCCCTCCCCGAGTCCGCCCTGGAGAACCTGATCGAGCAGGTGCAGGCGCTCGACATGGACGACGTCCGCAAGAAGCTGGCCGGCCACAGCCACTGAGCCGGAGCGCTCCACGACGGCCAGCGGGAAGTGACCGTCGGAGGGACCCGGGCCGGGCGGTACATCCCGTATCGTCACGACCCGATGGAAACCTTGACCACCCGCGGTCGCGCCGCCCGACTCGCCGCCACCGCCCTCGGTCTGGCCGTCCTGCTGGTCGGTACCGCCTGGGGCACCGACGACCACTTCCCGTTCGGCCCGTTTCGGATGTACTCCACGTCCAACCCGCCGAACTCCCCCGCCCCGGACACCCGCGTCGAGGGCGTCGACAGCAGCGGAGCGGTCGTCGACCTGGGCGAGAGCGCCACGGGCATCCGCCGGGCCGAGATCGAGGGCCAGCAGGACCGCTACGCCGCCGACCCCGCGCTGCTCGCCGAGGTCGCAGACGCGTACGCCGAGCGGCACCCGGGCGCGGCGGAGCTGGTCGAGGTCCGCATCGTCGTCCGCTGGCACGGCATCCGCGACGGCCGGCCCACCGGCCGCTGGACCGACGAGACCGTGGTGGCCTGGCGGGCGGACCGATGAGCCGCTGGTTGACCGAGGCGGTGCCCCGGGGCCGGGTGGCCGCCTTCCGCACGCTGATCTACCTCTTCGTCGCCGCCGACCTGGTCGTCTTCACCCCCTGGGTGCGCACCCGGGTGGCGGTGCCCGGCGAGCTCTACCAGCCGTTGCTGGTCGGTCGGCTGCTGCCGCTGCCCACGCCGACCCCGACGCTGGTCGCCGTGCTCTTCTGGGCCCTGCTGCTGCTCGCCCTGCTAGCCGCCACCGGCCGGGCGCCCCGACTGCTCGGCTGGACGGTCTTCGCGCTCTACTTCGAGTGGATGGTCGTCGCGATGAGCTACGGCAAGGTCGACCACGACCGGTTCGGCCTGCTCGTCGCGCTGGCCGTCCTGCCCACCGCCGGGCGGGCCCGGCACGGCGACGCCACCCGCACCGAGGCGGGCGGCTGGGCCCTGCGGGTCACCCAGATCGCCGTCATCTGCACGTACTTCCTGGCCGCCTGGGCCAAGCTGCGCTTCGGCGGGTTGGACTGGCTCACCGGCTCGGTGCTGGCCAGGGCCATCATCCGGCGCGGCACCGAGCTGGCCGACCTGATCGCCTCGGTGCCGTACCTGCTGATCGTCGCCCAGTTCGGCATCGTCGCCTTCGAGCTGCTCAGCCCGGTGGTCTTCCTGCTCAGGGAGCGCTGGCGACTGGCCACGGTGGGCTTTTTCTACTCGTTCCACCTGGTCACCATCGCGACCATCACGATCTCGTTCGCCCCGCACCTCGCCGCGATGACCAGCTTCCTGCCGCTGGAGCGGGTCCGGCCGGTGGTCTGGGCCCGCCGGCTGCTCGCCCGCCGGGGGCGGGACACCGGGCCACCCGCCGGCGCCGCGCCGGCACTCGCGGGTCAGGCGTCCGCGGCCGGGCGACCGGACGGTCCGTAGAGGCGCTCCCGCGCCTCCTGGGGCAGCGCGCAGGCGGCCGTGCCGCCGGGCAGCCGGTGCCGGTTGCGGGCCACCCAGCGGTACGCGGGCCACGCGGCGGCACGCACCGGGGGGAACCGGAGGCCGGCACCCGCGACCCGCCAGAACGGACCGCTGTCGCCGAGCAGCCGCGCGATGGCGTCCGGGCCGGCCGCGCGGGAGCCGTCGGCGCCCACCCACTGCACCGCCTCCTCGCACTCGGCCTCGCTCAGGCCCAGCGCGTCGAGGTCGGCGAACTGCCACGGCACCACGCGGACCCCGGTCGGGATGCGCCGGTCGATGAACTCGGCGCACCGGGTGCAGAACGCGCAGTCCCCGTCGTAGACGAACGTCGACCTCTCCATTCCCCCATCCTCCACCCGCCGACGGTGGGCGGGGCGGCCAGGTGGGCGGGAACACGCCGGGTCGCTTGCGCTCCGCTCGTACGCGTGTTCGAATGATGGCCATGCGCTGGGACAACCTCGCCGCTCCCCCGGACGAGGGGGTCCCGGACCGGGCAGCGCCAGCGACACCACCCCTGCCGCTGGCGCTGCCTGGCGCGGTCGCCCGCACCTTCGACACGCCGGGCTTCGCCGGCATGACGTTCTACGAGGTGCAGGCCAAGTCGATCATCAACAAGGTGCCCGGCGCCTCCCGCGTCCCGTTCGAGTGGACGATCAACCCCTACCGCGGATGCAGTCATGCATGTAAATACTGCTTCGCGCGGAACACGCACACCTATCTCGACCTCGACACGGGCGCGGACTTCGACCGGAAGATCATCGTCAAGGTCAACGCCGGTGAGCTGGTCCGGCGGGAGCTGGCCGCGCCACGCTGGCGGGGCGCGCCCGTCGCGATGGGCACCAACGTCGACTGCTACCAGCGGGCCGAGGGGCGCTACCAGCTCATGCCGCAGATCATCGCGGCGCTACGCGACTTCGCCAATCCGTTCTCGATCCTCACCAAGGGCACGCTGATCCTGCGGGACCTGCCGCTGCTTCGCCAGGCCGCCGAGGTCACCCGGGTCGGCGTGTCGTACTCGGTGGGCTTCGTCGACGAGCGGCTCTGGCGCGCCGTCGAGCCCGGGACCCCCAGCCCGAGGCGCCGGCTGGACGCCGTACGGGCGCTGGCCGACGCCGGCTTCGATGTGGGCGTGCTGATGGCGCCGATCCTGCCCGGGCTCAGCGACGACGACGCCTCGATCGACGCGACCGTGGCGGCGATCGCCGCCGCCGGGGCGGCCAGCGTGACGCCGCTGGCGCTGCACCTGCGGCCAGGGGCCCGGGAGTGGTACGCGCGCTGGCTCGGCCGCGAGTTCCCGCACCTGGTCCCCCGCTACCGCGAGCTCTACCGCTCCGGTGCGTACGCCCCGCAGTCCTACCAGCGGGAGCTGACCGCGCGGGTGCGGATCGCGGCCCGCCGACACGGGCTGCACCGGGGCGAGCGCGGCGACGACCGCCGCCCGCCCGACCCGACGCCCGCGCCGCCGGCCGCCGAGCAGCTCACCCTCCTGTAGGCCGTCGCCGATACCCTGCGCCGTGCGGGAGACGCCGCAGGAGCGCGCCCGGCTGCGCCGCGCGCTCGCGGGCGAGGGCTGAGCGGCGGGGTTAGAGTCGGCGGGTGCGCTCCGCTCAGCAGATCCTCGCCGACTCCGCCGTGATCGCCGTCGTGGGCGCGTCCCGCGACCCACGCAAGGCCGCACACAGCGTGCCGTTGCAGATGCAGCGGTACGGCTGGCGGATCATCCCGGTCAATCCCACGGCCGACGAACTCTTCGGCGAGCGGGTCTACCGGTCCCTGGCCGACATCCCGCACCCGGTGGACCTGGTCGACGTCTTCCGGCCGGCCCAGGACGCGGTCGAGGTGGTGCGCGAGGCGGTGGCGATCGGCGCGCCAGCGGTCTGGTTGCAGCTCGGCATCGTCTCGGCCGAGGCGCGGCGGATCGCCACGGAGGCGGGCGTCGACTACGTCGAGGACCGCTGCCTGATCGTCGAGCGCGCCGCCGCCGGCCTGACCCGACTGGGCTGATCAAGCTCGCGAAGGTCACGCAGCGACGGTGCGGGCCGCCCACCGCGACGGTTGTCGGCGCTCCGTACCCTGCGGCCATGTCTCCCCGACCGGCCGGCTGGCTGCCGAAGCGCGACGACGGGCTCTGGTCCCGCCGGCTGCTGTCCGCGACGGTGGCCGCGGCGGTGGCGGCGCTGGTGGCCGCCGCGCTGTCCCGGGTTCCCCGGTTCGAGCCCGACGTCTGTGTCTTCTGGCTGTTCGTCGGCCTGACCGCGCTGCTGCGGCGGTGGCGGCCACGGCGGGACGCCCGGCTGGTCTGGCGGGAACGGGTGGCCGGTCTGGACGGAACGGAGCCGGGTCTGGTCGCTCGGCGGTCCCTGGCCGGCTGGGTCGACCTCGTCACCGCCCTGGCCTGGGCGACGGCGGTGATGCTGGTGGTGGCGATGGCGCTGCCCGCCGACCCGCAGTGGGCCCGGGTCGCACGGCTGGCGCTCCTGGCCGGGTTGGCGGCGGTGACCGGCGTCGTCGTCTATCTCGACGCGCGGTTCACTGGCCGGTTGGCGCTGACCGCGAGCGGGATCCGGCACGGCCGCCGGCGGTACGACTGGTCCAACATCGACCGGGTGAGCCTGCACCGGGAGGACGGCCGGATCGCCGGGGTGCGGCTGCGGCCGAGGGTGTGGCCGTCGCTGGAGCCTGCGCCGGTCGTCGGCCGGGACGTGGCCGTGCCGGAGCAGCGCCTGTCCGCCGCGATCGAGGCCTACCGGGAACGACCGCAGGTGCTCGCGGCGGGGCCGGTCACCGCACCGGAACCCGCCGCCGATGCCGACCCGACGTGTTAGGAAGGGCCCCTCCTGTACCTGAGGCGTCAGGAAGATGCCCTTCCTTACGTCAGAGCTTGTACTCCTTGAGCAGCCCCCGGGAGATGATGGTCTTCTGGATCTCCGAGGTGCCCTCGCCGATGAGCAGGAACGGGGCCTCACGCATCAGCCGCTCGATCTCGTACTCCTTGGAGTAGCCGTAGCCGCCGTGGATGCGGAACGCCTCCTGGACGACCTCGGCGCAGTACTCCGAGGCGAGCAGCTTGGCCATGCCGGCCTCGACGTCGTTGCGCTGGCCGGCGTCCTTGAGCCGGGCGGCGTTGACCATGAGGGCGTGGGCGGCCTCGATCTTGGTGCCCATCTCGGCGAGCTTGAAGGCGATGGCCTGGTGCTTCGCGAGCGGCTGGCCGAAGGTGCGGCGCTGCTGGGCGTACGCGACGGCGAGCTCGAAGGCGCGGATCGAGATGCCGCAGGCGCGGGCGGCCACGTTGACGCGGCCGACCTCGATGCCGTCCATCATCTGGTAGAAGCCGCGGCCGACCTTCTCCGCGCCGCCGAGGACGGCGGACTCTCCGACGGTCACCCCGTCGAGCACCATCTCGGTGGTCTCGACGCCCTTGTAGCCCATCTTGTCGATCTTGCCGGGGATGGTCAGGCCGGGGGCGGTCTCGCCGAAGCCGGGCTCCTTCTCCAGCAGGAAGGTGCTCATGTTGCCGTAGACGGAGTCGGCGCCGGTGTCGGTCTTGACCAGGGTCGCCACCACGGAGGAATACGCCCCGTTGGTCAGCCACATCTTCTGGCCGTCGATGACGAAGCGGTCGCCGTCGCGGACGGCCCTGGACTTGATCGCGGAGACTTCGGAGCCGCACTCCGGCTCGGACATCGAGAAGGCGCCGCGCACCTCGCCGGTCGCCATCCTCGGCAGCAGCCGGGCCTTCTGCTCGGCGGAGCCGTGCTGGGAGATCAGGTACGCCACGATGAAGTGGGTGTTGACGATGCCGGAGATCGACATCCAGCCCCGCGACAGCTCCTCGACCACCAGCGCGTAGGTCAGCAGGGACTCGCCGAGCCCGCCGTACTCCTCGTCGATGGTGAGGCCGAAGAGGCCCATCTCGCGCATCCCGTCGAGGATGTCGCTCGGGTACTCGTCGGCGTGCTCCAGCCGCTGCGCGTGCGGGATGATCTCCTTGTCGGCGAACTCCCGGACGGTTTCCAGGATCGACCGCTGCACATCGGTCAGGCCGGGCGTCTGGGCGAGTCGGGCCATCTCAGCCTCCGGTTGGTCGCGCCTTACTCATGGGTAACTGAACGCTTGGTCAGTATGGGCCGCCCGGCGGTCGAGGCCAAGGTGACCAGTCCACACAACCGCTGTGAAAAGGTTCACCGCTGCGGGTAGCGTCCGGCAAGAGGACGCGATCCGCCACCGGCAGGAGAAGACCGTGAGCCAGCCACCGTCGTCGGGGCCGCCCGATCCGGACCGGCCGCCGTCGCCCTGGGAGCCGCCGGCGGGGCACGACCCGTCGCGGTACGAGCCGCCCCTCGGAGCCGCCCGCCCCCGAACCGCCGTCGTACGGCCAGCAGTGGGCGCACCAGCCCCCGTACACCCCGCAGGTGCCCTACGGGCAGTACGGCCCGCCGTCCGGTCCCCGGCCCGGCGGGACGAACGTGCTGGCCGTCCTCTCGCTGGTCTTCGCGTTCGTCTTCTCCCCGGCCGGCATCGTGCTCGGGCACCTGGCGAAGCGGCAGATCCGCAGGACGGGCGAGGAGGGCGACCAGCTCGCCACGTGGGGCCTCATCCTCAGCTACGTCGTCACCGGGCTCGGCCTGCTGGCCTGCTGCGGTTGGATCGCCCTGGTCGTCGTCGCCGGCAACAGCGACCCCACCTACTGAGCCCGGGGATCAGCGGAACTCGGCCTCCCGGACGCTGTTGCCGCCGTCCACCACCAGCATCTGCCCGGTGATGTACGAGGCGGCCGGCGAGCAGAGGAAGGTGATCGCCGCGGCCACCTCGTCCGGGGTGCCGGGGCGCCCGACCGGGGTGCCGAGGCCCTGCCTGATCTCCGCCACGGTGGAGGCCGCGGTGTGGATGGTGCCCGGAGCGACCGCGTTGACGGTCACCCCGTCGGCGATCATCTCCATCGCCAGCGCCCGGGTCAGCCCGACCACGCC
>NZ_JBPQTK010000186.1:0-8413 GCF_051386315.1 Micromonospora sp. URMC 107 | reverse complement strand
GCACCGGTGAGAACCACCGGTGCGGGCACCCGTTCCAGGGATGGACGGCCTTCGGGAATGGACGGCGCGGGGCCGCCGGTCAGAGCGTGGCCGCCGCCATGTGGCGCCTGCGGCGGGCCAGGATCAGGGCGCCGCCCGCGGCGGAGCCGAGCAGGGCGCCGCCGGCGGCCAGTGCCCCGGTCCCGTCGGCGCCGCCACGGCCGCCGGCCTGGGCGCCGCCGATCGGGGTGACGGTGAACGTGGCGCTGCCGGCCGCGCTGCCGTCGCCGCAGGTCGCGGTCACCGTGTAGGTGCCCAGGGTGAAGCCGGCGGTGAAGAGTTCGGCGCTCAGCCCGCCGCCGGCCGCCGCGGTGGTGGACCGGACGTTCTGGTCCCGGTCGGGCCCGGTGACGCGGAAGATCGCGTCGCCGGACTTCGGGTTGCAGGTCGTCGCGGTGAGCACGACCGTCCCGCCGACCGGCGTGGTCGCCGGTGACACGACGGTGTCGGCCAGCGCCGCGCCGGGGAGCAGGAGCGTGCCGAGACCCACGCCGAGCGCCGCCGATACGAGAACTGTCTTTGCCTTCATACGCGTCTTCCCTCACTTTTCGTCCGCTGACTGCGTGGGACGTCGTTCGGGTGGCCAACTCCGTGACTAGCACCGGTGTGACCAACCCTAGGAGGGTTGGGGTCCCGATCCGGTGAAAATGAGAATTCTTCGTTGCCGTCACGTGTCCACCCCGGAGGCGGAGGGAGCAGCGGATATGCCGGCACGACCCGCCCGCGAGGGTTGGCCGTGCCGATGTCGCCAGGGGTCGTGCTGTCGAGGGCTGGGCCGTCTCGACCCGTCTCGGGAACGATGCCCCGCGGCGGGCCGTACGCGTCCGGCCCGCCGCCCTGGCCCGTCGCGGCCCGTCTGCTGGGATCAGCCCTGCGCGGTCGCGCCCTCCGGGCGCGGCCCGGGCAGCGGCTCCCCGGTCTCCAGCAGCGACTTGAGGCTGGCCAGCAGCTCCGGCCAGCCGCCGCTGCCGTCGAGCTGGCCGCTGACCGCCCGGTGCATCTCGCTGCCCGGGGAGAAGTCCTCGTGGGTGACGGTCAACCGGACGAACGCGCCGTAGGGCGCGATGTCGAAGGTGACCCGGGACCTCCGTTCGCCGAGCCGGGCCGCCAGTTCCTCGTCGGACCAGCCGAAGTGGGCGGCGTGCTCCGGCTGGAAGCCGTGCCAGCTGTAGGAGAGTCGGCGGTACGGATCGGCGACCAGGACGCGCTGGCCCAGGTCGCGGAACTCGCCACCCGGCTCGTCCTGCCACAGCACCGGGGAGCCGACCTGCCAGTCGGAGCGCAGCGCGACGCCGCCCCAGTACCGGCGGGTGAACGCGGGCTCGATCAGCGCGGCCCAGAGCTTCTCGGGCGTGGTGTTGACGTAGGTGGTGTAGACGAAGGTGGGACTGTCCATCGGCTCCCGCTCCAGTGTTCTCTGCAGGTCGGCGAGTGCGCGCACCCGCTCGCGGTCGTAGCGGTCGATCCACCGTTCGGCGATGGCGTTGATCGGCGCGGGATTGAGGAAGTGCAGCTTCTCCCGGCCGCGTCGCACGGTGGTCACCAGGTTGGCGGCCTCCAGCACGGCGAGGTGCTTGCTGACCGACTGTCGGGTCATGTCGAGCCCGGCGCACAGCTCGCGGAGGCTCTGCCCGTTGCGCAGGTTCAGGTCGTCGAGGAGTCGACGCCGGCTCGCGTCGGCCAGCGCCCGGAACACGTCGTCCACCCTGCTCACCTCGCACACGCAGCCGCCCGGCTGCCTCTCGGAGCATAGGCAACCGGGCGGCTGCGTGTCCAGCGCGCGGGTGCGCCCGGCCCGGTCAGCCCGGAGCGGGCCGGTGGGTCCCGCCGGTGTGCAGCAGCCCCACCAGGACGGAGAGGCCCTCCTCGCCGTGGCCCCGGGCGACCGCCTCGTCCAGCAGGTCGCGCACCGGTCGCACCAGCCCCGCGTCGACCCCCAGGTCCCGGCAGGCCGCCAGCAGGTTGCCGAAGCTGGCGGCCTGCATCCGCAGGGACGACCCGTCGGCGTCGTGCGTGTCCGAGTCGACGGCCGCCGCCATGGCCGGCAACGCCCCGAGCATGGCGGTCAGCCAGCCGGTCACCATCGGCGCGAACTCGCCCGCCGGCACGCCGGCCGCGCGGATCATCGCCGTGGCGTGCAGAAACCCGCCGAACATCCCGTACATGGCGGCGAGCAGGGCCAGGTCGTGCACGGCCGCCCGGCCGGGATCGGTGCCGAGCCAGCGTGCCTCACCGAACGCCGCGAGGGTGTCCCGCCAGTCGAGGAACGCGTCCCGCGCGCCGCTGTAGAGCACGAGCGACCCGGGCTGGCCGATCATGGACGGCACCGCCATGATGCCGCCGCCGACGTGGCGGGCACCCCGCTCGGTCAGCCACTCCGCCAGCCGGCGGGCCCGCTCGGGAGTGCCGTTCGTCAGGTTCACCACCGTCCGGCCGGCCAGGACCGGCGCCGCCCGGTCGAGCACCCGCCGCGTGACGTCGTCGTCGAGGAGGCACACCACGAGCAGCTCGCCCGCGGCGACCGCCTCGGCGACCGAGCCGGCCACCTCCGCCCCCGCCTCGGCCAGCGCGGCGGACCGCCCCGGCGTGCGGTTCCACACGGTCGTGGGGTGGCCGGCGGCGAGCAACGCCGAGGCCAGGGCCCGGCCCATCGCGCCGAGCCCGAGCACGGTGACCCGCCGGCGGCGCGGGCCGCTCACGCGCCCGCCTCCGCGTACACCGGGACCAGCCGGGAGAAGTCGTCGTCGCCGTGCCCGGCGGCCACCGCCCGGGCGACGGCGGTGGCCGCCGCCCGGAGCGTGCCGGCGTCGATGCCGTGCCCCTCGGCCGCCTCGATGATGTGGGCCAGGCCGGCGGCGGTGGAGGCGACGGTGGAGACCTCGGCGGCGTGGTCCCCGGCGTCCAGCCGGCGGGCGAGGTCGTCGATGCTCTCTGGCAGCAGGCCCACGATCCCGTGGGCGTAGGGCGCCAGCTCGTCGCCGGTGATCCCCTCCGCCCTGGCAAGGGCGAAGGCGTGCGCGATGCCGGTCATCGCGGTCCAGAAGATGTCGAGCAGCGCCACGTCGTGGGCGGCGGCGCGACCCGGGTCCGTGCCCAGCCAGTGGGCCGCCCCGCCGAGGCTCGCCAGGCTGTCCCGGTGGGCATGCCAGAGCCGCTCCGGCCCGCTGTAGAGCACCAGCGCCTCGGGGCCGCCGATGCTGGGGGCCGGGGTCATGATCGCCCCGTCGAGGTAGTCGACGCCCCGCCCGGCGGCCCAGGCCGCCATCTCCCGGGCCCGGCGCGGGGTGTCGGCGGTCAGGTTCACGAGGGTGCGTCCGGCGAGGGCGTCGGCCGCCGGCTCGACGATGGCGCGGACGGCGGCGTAGTCGATGACGCAGGCGAGCACCAGCGGGCTGGCGCGGACCGCCTCCGCCACGGTCGGCGCCCGTTGCGCCCCGCGCGCCACGAGGGGATCCGCCCGGGCGGCTGTGCGGTTCCAGACGGTGGTCCGGTGGCCGGCGGCGAGCAGCGTGCCGGCGAGGGCCCGGCCCATCGGCCCGAGGCCCAGCACGGTCACCGGGGGCAGGTCGCGGTCGGTCATGGGAGTGCTCCTTCGTGGACGGTCGGCCCGGCCCTTGCGCGTGTCGCCGGGACGGTCCCATCCTGTTTCCGTACGCACGGAGCATCAAGTACCGACTATTTTCTCAGGTACTTACCTTTTGGTAAGTGAGAGGGGCGACGTGAAGAAGCGGACCTACACGTGCGGGCTCGACGCCGCGATCGACGTCGTGGGGGGCAAGTGGAAGGCGCTGATCCTGTGGGAGCTGGACCAGGGCCCCCGCCGCTTCGCCGAGGTGCGCCGGGGGATCAACGGGATCAGCGAGAAGATGCTGATCCAGCAACTGCGCGAGATGGAGGCGTACGGCCTCGTGCACCGCGAGGTCTACCGGCAGGTCCCGCCCAAGGTGGAGTACTCGCTCACCGACTTCGGCCGGTCCCTCAACGAGGCGCTGCTGCCGTTGGGCGACTGGGGCGAGCGGAACATGGCGACCATCGAGGCCATCGCCCGGGACTGACGAGCCGCCGCGAGTCCCGCACGCCCGGCGCTGCTCGGCGTATCGGGTCGCGCGGCGACGGGAATCATGACCGAACGGCTGCTGCCGCGCCGCAGGACCTGGTCGCCGCTGGCTCCAGGGCCGTACGGAACTGCCGGCCGACGACGGCCAGCAGAGCGGCGTGCGTCTCCGCGTCCGCCGCCACGAGCAGCCCACCCACCCCGGTG
Source organism: Micromonospora sp. URMC 107 (assembly GCF_051386315.1). Classification (NCBI taxonomy): domain Bacteria; kingdom Bacillati; phylum Actinomycetota; class Actinomycetes; order Micromonosporales; family Micromonosporaceae; genus Micromonospora; species Micromonospora sp. URMC 107. The sequence continues at coordinate 4,113 of NZ_JBPQTK010000186.1, read as the reverse complement.
TGCAGGGGCTGCCCCCGTAGTCCGGTCACCACGCACCCGGCCGTCTGGCACAGCGCGATGCCGGCGGCGAAGTGCACGCTGTCGCGTACGTCCCCGTCGGTGACGTACGCAGCCCGCCGGCCGGCGGCGACCCACGCGACGGCCAGCGTGGTGGAGAGCACCCGCGGCCCGAACCGCGCGGTGAACTCCGCGTCCGCGAGCATCCCGGCCGCCCGGAACGCGGGGGCGTTCGGAAACGGCGGGTCGAGGTTGAGGTCCACCAGCCGCGAGCGGGCCGACGGCGCGAGGGGCTCGTCGACGCCCTCGTGACGGACGTGGGCCCGGCCGTTCCCGGTCCAGAACAACTCGCCGGCGAACGGGTCGGCGACCGCCGCCGCGCTGACCTCAGCCCCGGTGCGCAGCGCCACGTTCACCGCGACCAGCGGGGTACGCGCCGCGTAGTTCAGCGTGCCGCAGAGCGGGTCGACCAGCCACGTGCGCCCGGCCGAGCGGGAGCCGATGTGCCCGCTCTCCTCACCCAGCACGGCGTCGTCGGGCCGGGCTTCCCGCAGGACGTCGAGGATGGCCCGTTCCGACTCCAGGTCGGCGGTCGTGGCGAAGTCACCGGGTGACTTGTCGAACCGTTGCAACGGGCCGTCGAACCGGTCGCGGACTACCTCGGCACCCGCCTGCGCCGCGACGATGGCCAGCTCCGGGTCAGTGAGCACCATGGACGCACGGTAGAGCAGAGCGGGGCGGCCCGGCGCGCCCGACCCTCAGGCGCGCCCGTCGGGATCGGTCACCCAGCCCGCGAGCAGCACCAGCCCCGAGGGCCGGTGCACGGCGAGGAAGCCGAAGGGACGGTCGACGTCGAGGCGTACCCGCCGCTTCCGTGCGGTGACCGGCGGCCGCGCCGAGCCCGCCCGCGTGGAGACGGCGGTCACCGCGGCCGCGCGGAAACCCGTCGCGCCGAACGTCGCCGTCGCGCTCTGCCGCGCCTGCGAGACCGACAACAGCCGGGCGATGCCGGGAAAGTGGTCGCCCTCGCCGACGGCGGTGGCAAGGCCGAACAGCGCGGCCCGCGCCAGCAGGTCGTGGTCGGCGCGGGCGGTGAAGTCCACCGTGGCGACGAGCAGTTCGGGCCGCTCGTCGGCCGCGTCCACGACCTGCTCGTCGACGCCGGGCCCGGCGGCGACCGGCAGCGCGGTCGGGGTGCCGAGCGCGCCGATCGCGGCCGGCAGCACCTCGGCCGCCCCGCGCTCCGGCGCGCCCAGGGCGAGCACCACGTCGACGTCCTCGGCGCCGCGTACGGTCAGCAGGCTCAGCGGCCCGGCGGCGGTGTCGACGGCCCGCAGCGCGTCGAGGTCGTGGCTGAGCCGGCTCAGCCCGGCCAGCCGGCGCCCGCGCCACGGCCCGGCGGCCGGCTGGCACCAGGCGTCGCGGAACGGCTCCGCCCACTCGGTCCGCAGCGACAGCGCGCTGGCCAGGACCATCGCCGTCGCCGGGGTGACCCGCACCGGCATCCGGGGGACCAGGCCGTCGGTGTGCGTGGCGGCCCACCGGTCGAGGGCCGCCCGGTCGTGCGCCGGGTCGCCGGTCAGCTCCCCGCGCATCGCCGCCGGCACCTCCCGCAGCCACCGGTCGGTCAGCGGCAGGTCCCGCCGCGCCCAGGCGGCGAGCGCGAGCCGCGTGGTGGGGGAGCGGTCCAGGTCGGACCGGGCCGCGTCGGGTGCGACCGCGAGCAGCTCGTCGCGGGCCGGACCGGCGGCGTAGCGGGCGAGCAGCGCCAGCAGCGGGTAGACGCCGGCCCCGGAGAGGACCGTCTGGCCGCCGTCGAGGTCGGACGCCCAGCGGGCGGTGAGCGCGTTGGTGGCGATGGTGCTCACGGGGCGGGCGCCCTCCGGGTGGCGACGGGACCGTCGCCGGTGGGCGACCCCTGGCACCCTACCGCCGCCCGCCGCCCCGCTGCCTGCCGCCGGTCGCCCGCCGGGTGCCCGTGGCCTCGGGGCGGCAGGGCCGGTCGGTGACCGGACGGCCCGGGTGGTGTGGCAGCGTGGACGGCGTGAACACCTCCGCACCGCTGGACGTCGACCTGGCGCTGGTCGGCGGCGGCGGCGCGGCGTCGCTGGTCCTCGCGGCCCTGGACCGGCACGGGGTGCGCGGCCTGCGGATCGCCGTCGTCGACCCGGTCCACCGGCGCGGCCAGGACCGGACCTGGGCGTTCTGGGACCGTCCCGGCAGCGACCTGGACCCGCTGCTGGCCGCGAGCTGGCCCCAGGTCGAGGTGGCGACGCCCGCCGGCCGCCGCGTGCTCGACCTCGCCCCCCTGCGGTACGCCATGCTGCGCTCGGGCCCGGTCTACGACCGGGCCGCCGAGGCCGAGCGGCGGCTCGGGGTGCGGCGGATCGTCGCGCCCGCGGAGGCCCTGCACGACGACGGCCGGCACGTCCTGGTGCGCACCGGCGGGGCCGGCCCGACCGTCCGCGCCTCCTGGGTGCTGGACTCCCGGCCCCGGCCGCCCCGGCGACCCGGCCGCACCAACTGGCTCCAGCACTTCCGCGGCTGGTGGCTGGAGTCCGACGCGCCGGTCTTCGACCCGGCACGGGCCGTCCTGATGGACTTCCGCACCCCGCAGCCCGCCCGGGGCGTGTCGTTCGGCTACGTCCTGCCGGTGAGTGACCGCTACGCCCTGGTGGAGTACACCGAGTTCGGCCCCGAGCTGCTCACCGACGCCGGGTACGACGCGGCGCTGGCCGGCTACCGGGACCTGCTCGGCCTCGACCCCACCCGGCTCACCGTCCGGGAGGTCGAGAACGGGGTGATTCCGATGACCGACGGTCCGTTCGAGGCGCGGCCCTCGCCCCGGGTGGTCTGCCTCGGCACGGCCGGCGGCGCCACCCGGCCGTCCACCGGCTTCACCTTCTCCGCCATGCACCGCCAGGCCGGGCAGGTCGCCCGCGCCCTCGCCGCCGGCCGCCCGCCGGTGCCTGGCCCCGCGTACCCCCGTCGCCACCGCTGGATGGACGCGGTCGCGCTCCGGGCGCTGGACGCCGGCGGCGTCGACGGGCCGGACTTCTTCGGCCGGCTCTTCGACCGCAACCCCGCCGAGCGGGTGCTGCGGTTCCTCGACGGCGCCACCAGCCCGGCGGAGGAGGTGGCGTTGATGAGTTCCACCCGGCTGCTGCCGATGGTCGCCGCCACGGCCGGCGACGCCGCGGCCCGGCTCCGCGACCGCCTCGATCCGGCCCGGCGCTCGGCGACGTGGACGGTGCCGCGACCGGTCGTCGGCGGTCGGGCCGACGCCGACGGCTGAGCCGCCTCAGCCGGCGTGGACGGCGTCGCGGATGAGCAGGCGCAGCTCCTCCATCGGGTCGCCGTCGCCGAGCAGCGTCTTCGTCGCGGTCACGGCCAGGCCGAGCTCCGGATAGGCGTACGCGAGGCTGCCGCCGCTGCCCGCGCAGCCGAACGCGCCGTCCGGCTCGACCGCGTAGCCCAGGCCGAAGCTCGCCTCCTGGCCGAAGACCCACTCCGTGCCGCGCACCGCCGCGGCGCTGACCTCGCGCAGCCGCTCGGGCGGGATCAGGCGTACGCCGTCGACCTCGCCGATCAGCGCGGCGAACATCCGGGCCACGGCCCGGGCGGACATCGACCCGGTGGCGGGGACGTCGGCGCGGAGGAACTCGGGCCGGGTGCCGACGGAGGCGTCGGGGAGGAGACCGGGCGGGGCGACCCGGTCGAAGTTCGGCAGGTTGACGGCGGCCCAGTCCAGCATCTTTCCGCCGACCACGCCGCCGCCCCGAGGGCGGGGGAGACGGTGCGGATTCGGTAGGTTGCCGACATGGTGGACGAGACGGTTGGCAGGGTCGTGCGGATCTGGACCGACGGGGCGTGCAGCGGCAACCCCGGCCCCGGCGGTTGGGGGGCGGTGCTGCGCTACGGCGCGCACGAGCGGGAGCTGTGCGGCGGCGAGGCGACCCCGACCACCAACAACCGGATGGAGCTGATGGCGGCCATCCAGGCGCTCGAGAGCCTCACCCGGCCCGTCACGGTGGAGCTGCACACCGACAGCACGTACGTGCGCAACGGCATCACGAGCTGGCTGGCCTCGTGGAAGCGCAACGGCTGGCGGACGGC
>NZ_JBPQTK010000185.1:0-8449 GCF_051386315.1 Micromonospora sp. URMC 107 | reverse complement strand
ACCGACGGCACCACCCACTCCTTCGAGGGCGGGCACTACATCAGCGTCGTCGGCTACCGCGACAACGGCAACACCGTGACGATCGCCGACTCGGCCGACCCGACCCAGGCCTCCTACCGGATGAGCGTCGACAACCTCGCCGACTGGATCGCCACCCGCGGCTACACCGCCTGACCCCACCAAGAGAACGCCTTACCGAACGACGACAAGGGCCGGCCCCGACACGGGGCCGGCCCTTGTCGTCGTCTCCGTCCGCGCCCCGCGTCCGCGCCCCGCGTCCGCAGCCGCGCCGGGGCCAGGCCGCGCCGAGGCCAGGTTCAGCCGCACCAGCGCCAGGCTCAGCCGCCCGAGTCGGCCAGCTCGGCGCCCTCCGGGACGGTGTCGTCGTCGCGGCTGGCCAGCCAGCCTTCCGGCAGGAAGACCTTGCCGGGCGAGTTGGTGCGCCCGCGCGGCTGGCCCAGCGTGGCCACCGGGAAGGGCACGGTCGGATCCAGCTTGCCGAGCAGGTCGTCGAGCTGGGCCAGGCTCTCGATCATGGCCAGTTCGCGGCGCAGCTCGCTGCCGACCGGGAAGCCCTTGAGGTACCAGGCGACGTGTTTGCGGAAGTCGGTGCAGCCGTCCCGCTCGCCCCGGGCGGGGGTGCGGGAGCCCGCGGTGAACTGGTCGACCAGCAGTTCGGCGTGGCGACGCATGGTCCGCGCCACCTCGCCGAGGGTGGGCAGCCGGCGCTCCGGGCGGCCGTCGAACGCGGCCTCCAGGTCGGCGAAGAGCCACGGGCGGCCCAGGCAGCCCCGGCCGATCACCACGCCGTCGACGCCCGTGTGCGCCACCATCCGCAGCGCGTCGTCGGCCTCCCAGATGTCGCCGTTGCCGAGCACCGGCACGTCCAGCGCCTGCTTGAGCGTGGCGATGGCGTCCCAGTCCGCCGTGCCGGAGTAGCGCTGCGCCGCCGTACGCCCGTGCAGGGCGACCGCCGCCACGCCGGCGTCCTGGGCGGCGAGGCCCGCCTCGACGTACGTCAGGTGGTCGTCGTCGATGCCCTTGCGCATCTTGACCGTGACCGGCACCCCGGCGGGCGACGCGGCGTCCACCGCGGCCCTGACCAGCCGCGCGAAGAGCCGGCGCCGCCACGGCAGCGCCGAGCCGCCGCCCTTGCGGGTGACCTTGGGCACCGGGCAGCCGAAGTTGAGGTCGATGTGGTCGGCGAGACCTTTCTCCACCACGATCCGCACGGCGGCGGCGGTGACCTCGGGGTCGGTGCCGTAGAGCTGGAGGCTGCGGGGCCGCTCGTCGTCGCCGAACGCGATCATGCGCAGCGTCTTCGGGTTCCGCTCGACCAGCGCGACGGTGGTGATCATCTCGCAGACGTAGATGCCGCCGCCCTGCTCCCGGCAGAGCTGCCGGAAGCCGATGTTGGTGATGCCGGCCATCGGCGCGAGCACCACCGGCGGCCACACCTCGTGCCGCCCGAGGGTCAGCGGGCGCGGTGCGGGAACGGTCGGCGCGGTCACCGGACAAGTGTACGGGGGGCCGGCCGGTGCACCTCCCGCGCCGGGCGAGGCCCCGCCGCAGCTCAGCAGCCGGGCAGGCGCTCGATCAGGTAACGCTCGACCTGGTCCAGCGGGATGCGCTCCTGGGCCATGGTGTCCCGGTTCCGGACGGTCACCGCGTCGTCGTCCAGCGTGTCGAAGTCGACCGTGACGCAGAACGGGGTGCCGATCTCGTCCTGGCGGCGGTAGCGGCGACCGATCGCCTGCGAGTCGTCGAACTCCACCACCCAGCGCTTGCGCAGGTCGGCGGCGAGGCCCTTCGCCTTCGGCGAGAGCGCGTCGTTGCGCGACAGCGGCAGCACCGCCACCTTGACCGGGGCCAGCCGCGGGTCCAGGCGCAGCACCGTGCGCTTGTCCACGCCGCCCTTGGTGTTCGGCGCCTCGTCCTCGTCGTACGCCTCGAGCAGGAACGCGAGCACCGCGCGGGTCAGGCCGGCGGCCGGCTCGATGACGTACGGTATCCAGCGCTCGCCCCTGGCCTGGTCGAAGTAGGACAGGTCGACGCCGGAGTGCCTACTGTGCGTCGAGAGGTCGAAGTCGGCGCGGTTGGCGATGCCCTCCAGCTCCGCGAACTCGGTGCCGCCGAACTGGAAGCGGTACTCGATGTCCACCGTGCGCTTCGAGTAGTGGCCGAGCTTCTCCTTCGGGTGCTCGTGGAAGCGCAGGTTCCCCTCCGACAGGCCCAGGTCGAGGTACCAGTTCCACCGCTCGGAGAGCCAGTACTCGTGCCACTGCTCGTCCGAGCCCGGCTCGACGAAGAACTCCATCTCCATCTGCTCGAACTCGCGGGTGCGGAAGATGAAGTCGCCCGGGGTGATCTCGTTGCGGAACGACTTGCCGGTCTGGGCGATGCCGAACGGCGGCTTCTTGCGGGCGACCGTCTCCACGTTCCGGTAGTTGACGAAGATGCCCTGGGCGGTCTCGGGCCGCAGGTAGTGCATGCCCTCCTCGCCCTCGACCGGACCGAGGAAGGTCTTCATCAGGCCGTTGAACATCCTCGGCTCGGTGAAGGTGCCCCTGTTGCCGCAGTTCGGGCAGTTCAGCTCGGTCAGCGAGGCCGGCGGCCTGCCCTGCCTGGCCTCGTACGCCTCCTCCAGGTGGTCGGCCCGGAACCGCTGGCGGCACGACTGGCACTCGGTGAGCGGGTCGACGAAGGCGTCCAGGTGGCCGGAGGCGGCCCAGACGTCGCGGGCGAGGATCACGGCGGAGTCCAGGCCGACCACGTCGTCGCGCTGCTGGACCATCGTCTTCCACCACTGCCGGCGGACGTTCTCCTTCAGCTCCACGCCGAGCGGGCCGTAGTCCCACGCCGACCGGGTGCCTCCGTAGATCTCGCTGGAGGGGAAGACGAAGCCTCGGCGCTTGGCGAGGCTGACGACGGCGTCGAGACGGTCGGCTGGCATGTTTCCTCCTACGCCGACTGGCGGCCGGCGGGGACGCGGAAGGATGGAAGGAACAGCTCGGGACCCGCGCCGTCCCGGGCCCAGCAGAATACCGGGGCGGTCAGCTCACCCCGCACACCTCCATGCCGCCGGTCTGCTGGTCCTGCCCGAGGGTGACCTCCTGCCGGTCCTGCTGACCGCCGGTGTAGGTCACGTCGACCGGCACGGTGAGGGAGACGGCATCCACGTCGCCCACCCGGAACGTGGCGATCCGCGGCTCGGCGGCCACCCGGCGCTCGAACTCCCGGCGCGACTCGCGCCGCTGCGCGTCGTCGCAGAGCTGGTCGTACGCCGCGCCGTACTTCCGCTCGACGAGCGCCTGGTAGTAGTCGGTGGAGACGGCGCGCCCCTGCTCGCGCACGGCCTGCACCCCGGTCACGGCCAGACCCACCACTGCCGCGCCGCCACCGCCGCAGCAGAGCAGCACGGCGAGTGCCCCGGCGCCCAGCCCGAGCCAGAGCCGGGTGTTGCGCCCCTCGGTGGGCGGCGCCGCGAACGGCGGGGTGACCCCCGGTCCGGGCGGCGGGGCGGGCACGCCCGGGTCCGCCGGCGGACCGGGCACGGCGGGCGGCTGCGCCCCCTGCTGGCCGGGCGGCGGAGGGTACGGCGGCGGGGTCGCCGGTCCGGGAGCGGTCATGAGAGCAATGTAGTGCCCACGGGCTCAGCGGTAAGGACCAGCGGCCCGATCGCTGGCGGCCGGGACGACGTCCCCGCCGGGGGCGGCGCTGGCGAGCGCCTCGTACGCCGACGGCTCGTCGACCGACTCGGCGAGCAGCGGCACGGCGGTGATCTTGACGTCGAAGCCGCCCAGGGCGCGCCGGTAGGTGCCGACCGACTCCCATTCGGTGACCAGGCACCAGTGCCGGGGGTCGTCCAGCGCCCGGACCAGTTGGCCGCGCAGGTAACCGGGGCGGGCCGCGAGCGCGGCGAGGGCGGCGTGCGCCCGCTCGGTGAACGTGTCGGCGACGTCGACGTCGACCACGAACCGGTTCGTCACCAGCACGGGGTTCCTCCTCGTAGAGTCTGTGGGATGCAGCGTACGCAGAGCCCCCTGCCGGCCCGGCTGGCCCGGGCGAACCCGACGACGGTGTTCCTGGTCACCCTGGTGCTGGTGCTGGTCGCGTTCTTCACCCCCGGCGTGGTCGGCGGGCTGCTCACCCTGCTGCTCGCCGCGGCCGTGGCCGCGCTGATGGTCACCACCTGGTCGGTGCAGACGGCGCAGACCAGGCTGATCCGGCTGGTGGCGCTCACCCTGCTGGTCACCGCGGGCCTGGTGAAGCTGTTCTGACATGCAAGCATGCGTTTTTGACAATCATTATCGTTGTCGCGGACAGTTCGTAACATGAACCTCCGTTCCGCCCCACGCACCCTGGCCGTCGCCACCACCGCCCTGCTCGCCCTGGGCGGTGTCGCGGCCTGTTCCGACGACGACACGGCCGGCGCCGACCCGCAGCGGGTCGACGTGGTGGCCGCCTTCTACCCGTTGCAGTTCCTCGCCGAGCGCATCGGCGGCGACGCGGTGAAGGTCAGCAACCTGGTCAAGCCCGGGGCGGAGCCGCACGACCTGGAGCTGAACCCGGGCCAGGTCGGCCAGGTCGCCGAGGCGGAGCTGGTCGTCCTCCTCAAGGGCTTCCAGCCGGCGCTGGACGAGGCCGTCGAGCAGAACGCCAAGGACCGCGCGTTCGACGTGTCGACCGTGCAGCCGCTGATGGACGCCGCCGCGGGCGGGCACGACCACGACCACGAGGGCGAGGAGCACGCCCACCCCGAGGAGTCGGGCAAGCCCGAGGAACCCGGCCACGAGGAGCCCGGCCACGAGGAGGGCGGCACCAAGGACCCGCACCTGTGGCTGGACCCGACCCGCCTGGCCACGGTCGGCGACAAGCTCGCCGAGCGGCTCGGCCAGGCCGACCCGGACCGCGCCGCCGACTACACCGCCCGCGCCGGGGCGCTGCGCACCGAGCTGGAGAAGCTGGACGCCGAGTTCACGGCCGGGCTGAAGACCTGCCAGCGGCGGGAGATCGTGGTCAGCCACACCGCCTTCGGCTACCTGACCGAGCGCTACAAGCTGGAGCAGATCGGCATCACCGGCCTCAGCCCGGAGAACGAGCCCGCCCCGCAGCGCCTGGCCGAGGTCGCCCAGGAGGCCCGGGAGCACAAGGCCACGACGATCTTCTTCGAGACGCTGGTCAGCCCGAAGGTGGCCGAGACCATCGCCGCCGAGGTCGGCGCGAAGACCGCCGTGCTGGACCCCCTGGAGGGGCTGTCGACCGGTGGCGGCGACTACCTTTCGGTGATGCGTACCAACCTTGCGACCCTGAGGACGGCGTTGAGCTGCTCGTGACATCCCCAGTCATCACCGTCGCGCACGGGGTGGTCGGCTACGACGGCCGCCCCGTGCTGCGCGACGTCTCGCTGGCCGTGACCGCCGGCGAGGTGGTCGCGGTGCTCGGCGCCAACGGCTCCGGCAAGTCCACCCTGATCCGCGCCGCGCTCGGCCTGGTGCCGCTCAGCTCCGGGTCGGTCACCCTCTTCGACCGTCCGTTGCGCCGCTTCCGGCAGTGGCACCGGATCGGGTACGTACCGCAGCGCCTCGGCGCCGGCAGCGGCGTGCCGGCCACCGTCCGCGAGGTGGTGGCCTCCGGCCGGCTCGCCCGGCGCGGGGTGCTGCGCCCGCCCGGCGCGGCGGACCGGGCGGCGGTGACCGCCGCGCTGGAGGCGGTCGGGCTCGCCGACCGGGCCAACGACCCGGTCGGCACCCTCTCCGGCGGGCAGCAGCAGCGCACCCTGATCGCCCGGGCACTGGCCGGTTGGCCGGAGCTGCTGGTCCTCGACGAGCCGACCGCCGGGGTCGACGCGGCCAGCCAGGAAGCGTTCGCCGGGGCGCTGCACGACTTCGTCGCCGGCGGCGGCACGGTGCTGCTGGTGGCCCACGAGCTCGGGCCGCTGCGGCCGTTGATCAGCCGGGCGGTCGTCGTACACCAGGGTGGGATCTGCCACGACGGCGCGGTGCCCGAGCCCGCCGGCCACCACGCGGAGCCCGACCACGACCACGTGCACCCGCACGGTCCCGACGAGCCCGCCGGGCTGTGGAGCAGCTGAGATGGAACTCTTCCAGTACCCCTACATGCAGCGGGCCCTGATCGGGGCGCTGATCATCGGCCTCGCCGCACCGGCGCTCGGCATCTACCTCGTGCAGCGGCGGCTCGCCCTGATCGGCGACGGGGTGGGGCATGTGGCGCTCACCGGCGTCGGCGCGGGCCTGCTGCTCAACCGGTCCCCGGTGCTCGTCGCGGTGGCCGTGGCGACCGCCGGTGCGATCACCATCGAGCTGGTCCGCGCCCGCGGGCGCACCTCCGGCGACCTCGCCCTGGCCCTGCTCTTCTACGGCGGCATCGCCGGCGGCGTGACGCTGGTCGGGCTCTCCGACAGCACCAGCGCCAACCTGAACGCCTACCTGTTCGGGTCGCTGACCACCATCTCCCCGCAGGACCTGACCACGATCGCGGTGCTCGGCGTCGCGATCGGGGTGACCATGCTGGCGCTGCGCCCGGCCCTGTTCGCGGTCTGCCACGACGAGGAGTACGCCCGGGTTTCCGGGCTGCCGGTACGCACGCTCAACCTGCTGCTCGCCGTGGCCACCGCGGTCACCGTGACGATCGCCATGCGGGCCGTCGGGGTGCTGCTGATCAGCGCCCTGATGGTGGTGCCGGTGGCCACCGCGCAGCAGGTGACCCGGGGGTTCCGCAGCACGATGACGGCGGCCATGGCGCTCGGGCTCTTCGCCGCCGGCTCCGGGGTCTACGTGGCGGCGAACGCCGACACCGCCCCCGGCGCCTCGGTGGTGCTGATGGCGATCGCCTCGTTCGGGGTGGTCGCGGTCCTCGGCGCGGTGTGGCGGGTGCTGCGCCGACGGCGTACCCCGGCCGCCGCGCCCGCGCCCGAGCCGCACGAGGTGGTGCTGCACTGATCCGGCTCGGCGGCGTGTGATCCTGGTCAGCGGCGTGTCGGCGGGATTGGTTACCGTTACGGGGTGACCGACGGATCAGGCTACGACGCCTTCGAGGGGGCGAGCGAGCTGCTGCGTGCCCTCTCGGCACCGATCCGGCTGGCCATCGTCAGCGAGCTCGCCGAGGGCGAGCGCTGCGTGCACGAGCTGGTCGACAAGCTCGGCGCCGCGCAGCCGCTGGTCTCCCAGCACCTGCGGGTGCTGCGGGGCGCCGGCGTGGTGCGCGGCTCCCGGCGGGGTCGCGAGATCGCGTACGCGCTGGTCGACGAGCATGTCGCACACATCGTGGCCGACGCGGTGAGCCACGCCGGGGAGGGATCATGAGCATGACCGGTTCCACGGTCCGCAACACCCGGCAGCGCTCGGCGGTGAGCGCGCTGCTCGGCGAGCTGGAGGGCTTCCACAGCGCGCAGGAGCTGCACGCGATGCTGCGCGAGCGCGGCGAGCGGGTGGGGCTGACCACCGTCTACCGCACCTTGCAGGGGCTCGCCGACACGGGCGAGATCGACGTGATGCGCCCGCCGGGCGGCGAACACCTCTACCGACGGTGCAGCGAGGGCCACCACCACCACCTGGTCTGCCGGGCCTGCGGGCGCACCGTGGAGGTGGCGGGGCCGACGGTGGAGAACTGGGCCGAGCGGGTGGCGGCGAAGCACGGCTACGCTGACGTCAGCCACACGCTGGAGATCTTCGGCACCTGCCCCGCCTGCGCGGGCTGACTCCGCCCGCCGCCGAGCGGCACGCCGCCGCTGCCCCCGCCGCCAGCGGGTCGCCGCCGGTCCGTCGCGTGCCGGGGACGGCCGCGCGTGGCACGCTGTCCGGCGTGAAGATCTACGCCGATCGTTTCCCGACCGCCGTCCGACAGATGATCACCGACCTGCTCGTCGTCGCCTGGGTGTACGGCGCGATCCGTGGCGCGCTGTGGCTGCACGACCTGGTCCAGAAGCTCGCCGTACCCGGGCGGAAGCTGGAGGGCGCCGGCGGCGGCCTGGCCGACAACCTGGCCGAGGCGGGCGGCAAGGTCGGCCGGGTGCCGCTGGTCGGCGACGAGCTGACCGCGCCGTTCGAGCGCGCCGCCACCGCCGCCCGCTCGCTGGCCGAGGCGGGCCGGGACCAGCAGGAGCTGGTCGACCAGCTCGCGCTCGCGCTGGCCGTCGCCGTGCTGGTCTTCCCGCTCGGCCTGGTGCTCTTCGGGTGGCTGCCGCTGCGGGTGCGCTGGATGCGCCGGGCCGCCTCGGCCGCGAAGCTGGCCGCCGCCCCCGCCGGCCGGGACCTGCTCGCGCTGCGCGCGCTGGCCACCCAGCCGCTGGGGCGGCTGACCCGGATCGCACCCGACGTGGCCGAGGCGTGGCGGCGCGGCGACGACGCCACCGTGGACGCGCTCGCCGCGCTGGAGCTACGCCAACTCGGCCTGCGTACCGGCCGCTGACCCCCCTTCGCTCCCACCC